>JAEUVK010000062.1 GCA_016787135.1 Chitinophagaceae bacterium
CATGAAAGTATAATTTTCGTCTTTTTTCCAGAAACCGCTCATCCGGTTTCAAGGGTATTTTTCCTTTATCACGGCTTCGCCGGGACGCTGATTTGGCGTACCTTCGCCGCCTCAAAAAGAATCCATCCATGATCAGTGTAAGAGACCTGAAATTAGCTTACGGCAAAAGGGTATTGTTCGAAGAAGTGAACCTCAATTTCACCAAAGGGAATTGCTATGGTGTGATCGGAGCGAACGGCGCCGGCAAGAGTACTTTCTTAAAGATACTCAGCGGTGAGATCGAGCCGAATAAAGGAACGGTAGACATCACTCCCGGAGAAAGGATGGCCGTACTGAAACAGAACCAGTTCCAGTTTGATGAAGAAACTGTTTTAAATACCGTGATGATGGGCCATACCAAAATGTGGCAGGTGATGAAAGAAAGAGAAACCATCTATGCCCTGGCAGATTTTACAGAAGAAGATGGTATCCGGGCAGGAGAACTGGAAGCAGAATTTGGCGAAATGGGCGGTTATACCGCAGACAGTGATGCGGCTACATTACTTAGTGAACTGGGTGTGGAAGAACCCTTTCACAATACACTGATGAAAGATATTCCGTCCAATCTGAAGGTACGTGTGTTGCTGGCGCAGGCATTATTTGGAAACCCGGATATCTTATTATTGGATGAGCCTACGAACGGTCTCGATATTGAAACGATCAGTTGGTTAGAGAATTTCCTTGCTGATTATGAGAACATAGTCCTGGTGGTAAGCCACGACCGTCACTTTTTGGATGCTGTATGTACCCACGTAGCGGATGTGGACAGACAGAAGATCAAAATATTTACCGGTAACTATACATTCTGGTATGAATCATCTCAGTTGATGGCCCGTCAGATCAACGATAAGAATAAGAAAGTAGAGGAGAAGAGACAGGCATTGCTCGACTTCATTGCCCGGTTCAGCGCCAATGCCTCCAAGAGCAAGCAGGCTACTTCAAGAAAGAAAGCATTGGAAAAACTGACTCTTGAGGAGATAGAGCCCAGTTACAGGAAATATCCAGGTATCATTTTCCAGCCTTTGCGGGAAGTGGGCAACCAGATACTGAACATAGAAAAGCTTTCGAAATCAGTGGATGGCCGTGTCCTTTTTAAAGATGTAACGTTCACTGTTAACAAAGGCGATAAGATAGCGATATTAAGCCGCGATCCGCTGGCAGTGACCAATTTCTTCGATATCATTACTGCCAATACTATTGCTGATACGGGTTCTTATGAATGGGGCAGCACTGTTACCCATGCTTACCTGCCGCAGGAGAATAGTGAATTCTTCAATAAAGAACTCAATCTGATGGACTGGCTGCGCCAGTATGTGCCGGATCATGTGAAAGATGTGGATGAGCCTTTCCTGAGAGGTTTTCTTGGAAAAATGTTATTCAGCGGAGATGATGTGATGAAGAAAACAAATGTACTGAGCGGGGGAGAAAAGGTTCGTTGTATGATCAGCCGGATGATGCTGCAGAATCCCAATGTGGTTTTGCTTGACCAGCCGACCAACCACCTTGACCTGGAAAGTATCCAGAGTTTTAATGAACAGTGTACTGCTTATAAAGGTATTGTTCTGTTAACGAGCCATGACCATACCTTCATGCAGACCGTTGCAAACCGTGTGATCGAGTTAACACCTAAAGGAATCATTGACCGCCTGATGGAGTTTGATGAATACCTGGCAGATGAGAGAGTAAAGGGATTGAAGGAAGAGATGTACAGGTGAGTGGTGCCTTTCGGCAAGCTCAGGGTGACAGGTGAATAGGTTCTCAAAGATTGTACGTTCCCGTTTCGTTTGAAACGGGAATTTTTATTAACACGTTGATTTATTATCATTCAAAACGTTATGTCGTAAAACTACGATTGCTGTGAATAATTTTTTAACCCATTTACTTGAATAAACTTAATGCTGCATATATCTTAGCATTCGCAAGTCATAGCTCTTTCCACACTTCCTATCTTTTACCTGTTAATCTTCCGGGAAAAAATCATATCCGGGCCGGGAGTATATATTGATCTTAACTGGTCAGTATATTCGGGTTGAAGCCAAAGAAAACTGAATAAAGAGTTTGCCCTTCCTGTCTTGCAGGGAGGGTTTTTTTTGCTTCGGCCTGCCGGAAGATACTATTGGTTTGGATTAACTACCGGCAGGCCTCGCAATGACGAGACTTCGTTTTGCAGGCATGGCAATGGCTTCTTCGGTCTTTAGACTCGCAATGACGATCTTTATCAGTAGTCATATTTTCCTGTTTCTTGTAGAAGGCTTCCTGTTTCAGACTTCTGACTTCATACATCTTACCTCATACTTCGGATTTGTAACGAAGCAATTTCCTTATCTTCCTTTCTTATTATGTCATCATCTCTTGCTAAAAAGATCGGGTTCTGGTCAGCTACGTCTATTATCATCGGCAGTATGATCGGTTCAGGTGTTTTCATGAAGCCGGCTTCGATGGCGGAGCAGTTAGGATCACCGGTATGGCTGGCACTGATATGGGTGATCGCCGGGATATTCTCCTTATTTGGCGCATTGATCTATGCCGAGCTGGGGGCTATGATCCCGGAAACAGGAGGTATCTACGTCTACTTCCGTATGATGTTCGGCGATTTTGTGGCTTTCTTATATGGCTGGGCGGCTTTTGCAGTGATCAATACCGCCGCAGTAGCGGCTATTGCGTTTGTTTGTGCCGGCTATGCGGATTACTTTCTGCATTTGCCCCGGTTCGATCCGGCAACAGAACGATCCATTACCTGGCATATTCCTTTTGTTGGTGATTTGTATCCTTTACAAAATATGGGTGTAAAGATCCTTGCGATCGTTTTAGTGATCGGTCTTACTTTACTAAATTACATTAGTGTAAAGGCTGGTAGCGTTTTCCAGGTGGTGTCTACTTTTTTAAAAATGGCCTTAATAGGAGGATTGATCATTGGCATTTTTATTTCTCCCAGTGGCTCTTTTCACAATTTTATCTATTCGGAAAGCCCAAAAACAGGTGCGACGCTTTTAAGTGGCATCATAGCGGCCATGACAGGAGCTTTTCTTGCCTATGATGGCTGGATAAATATCGCTTCAACAGCCGGAGAGATCAAAGACACGCAAAAGAATATTCCGAAAAGCTTATTGGCAGGCGTAGCAGCTTGTATCGTTATCTATGTATTGGTCAACCAGGCTTACCTGTATGTATTACCGGTTGAAAAAATGGCGGGATCGTCTTTAGTGGCTGCTGATGCAATCGCTGTTGCATGGGGCACTACCGGTGGAGCCATTATCGCGGCGATGATCGTTATATGCACACTCGGAGCTATCAATGGAAATACTATGGCAACCGCAAGAATTACTTATGCCATGGGACAGGATAGAGTTTTTTTTTCATGGGTTGGAAAAGAGCATTCAGTTTTCAAAACACCCGGCAATGCGTTATGGCTTCATGGCATCTGGACATCTCTGTTCATCATTACCGGTTCGTTCGATATACTTGGTGATATGTTTGTTTTTGTCACATGGATAGCATATGGTGCGGGAGCACTTGGAATTTTTTTGCTGAGAAGAAAAATGCCGCATCACGACCGGCCGTATAAAATGTGGGGATACCCGGTCGTGCCTGTATTGTTTGTTTTGTTCTCTGCATTTTACCTGGTGACTACTGTTTATAATGATGTAACCAATTATCTTAATCACCGGCAACCGGTTATCAATTCCGTACTGGGTATAGCAATCACAGCTATTGGTATCCCGTTATTTTTTTATTTCAGGAGGAAGAAAATATGAATGACCAGGCCGCAGGTTATTCCGGAAACTGGTTATATCAGTTCTGTATTTTGATCACTAAGGGTTCGTTCAGCATGTCTGTTATCTTGCTGTATAAGGACCTTAATTCTGTATAATCATTATAACTGACCAAAGTATTGGTTTGCCTGAATGCAATATTTATTGTGATCACATTGTTTTCAAGATTAACAGAGCGATGAACTGCTGCAGACCAGCCATCGGGTGCTACGATCGTTTTTTCTTCCGGCAGTTTATCCGTTTTCGCTTTTTCGGGAAGTTTTAATGTAATGGAAAGGTTGAATACAGAAGGATAGCCAAAGTTCACATTGGTGAAACGTTCTGCAGCGGTAAAAGGGTTTTTGGAAATACCCATAAACAGGTTAGGAATAAAAAATGCATATCCGCCATTCACATTAAGATCATAATGGAAACGGATGTTCTGAATCAGCGGCTTATTATCGTCATCCAGGTTCTCGTACGTGAGGTCGTCTATCATTACATCGCTGCCGGGCTCTTCCAGTACTTCCCGGATGAATTTTTTGGGATCTGCACTTATTTTTTCGGTACGCATTTGTTTAGCGTAGCCAGTGCTGGTAATGGAGGTTGTTCCTGTCAGTAGCCCTTTCTCATCAATACCGGCATTGACAATGATATAATTCTTATTAAGGGAACCGCCGCTTCCTATACGGACAAGATTGTAATTCTTTTTATCTACTATGAATGCCAGGGTATTCAACAACTGGTAAGGCGTTAACCCGGCAGGGCTGAATTTCTGTGTCGCATCCAGGATAATACTTCTTCCATTTACCCTGACCAGGGCTGTTACTTTATTAAAGCGGTCGATAAAAGGATAGGTGCTGTCTATTCTTCCAAAATCTCTTTCAGCGACAAGCAGGGGATAGACCTCTATATTAAATGCCTGCAAAAGGTTTATTAGTATAAGATTTATCTCAGCTACATGACCTGTTCCCCTTTCCCACGCATTTTTAATACCGTCAACAGCATAAATTGAGTAATAACCGTTCCAGGTCATTTTTTTCCTGACATAATTATAGATAGCTGCAACTTTACCAGAGTCAGTGCCTTCTTTTGATACGATCTCTTTTATTTCTGCTGTATTGGGGAGATCCTTTTTTATGGCACCTCCGAAAGCTCTTTCCGTAGTCAGGTCGTAAGCCAGATCTTTCCAGGTCTGGTTCACTCTTGTTTTGTTGCCTGACCGGGACATGTAACTTGATAGCTGGAACTCTACTCTTTGCAGGTAGTCCCGTACAGCATCCATGTAAGGCTCGGATCTCAATCCCGGTATGTTATTCATCTCAAAATAGATCTTTCCTTCTTCTGGCATTGGTTTTACCGAGATAGGATAGGTGCTTTTTTTCTGTACTAAGTATTGAAACTCGGTATTGGGCAAAATGCTGAGAAGATAACAGCTTTTGATCGTGGGTATTTCATTCTGGAATATCCATGCAGATAATCCTCCGTAATGCTTCATGTAGCTTGTATAGCTGTATTCGATAATGCTGCCGGGTTTTACATTGGGTAATGCAAATTTGATACTGGAATACACGTTATCTTCTTTTTCAGTATAAATGGACCTGTTCTCCAGGAAGGTCTCTCTCTGTACGCCATCTTCGGGATTGAATGACACTCCTTTGATATTACTGATATACTCGAATTTATCCTTTGAATAAAACCTGATACGGATATTGGCCCTGTCAAGTTCCCGCTGGTGAAGTATCTTGATTCGGATACGCCTGCGTGTTATCAGCTGGTGTTCATCATTATAGTCAGAGACGGCTTCATCCAGTAACATAACAGCCCCGGCATCTTTATCAAAAGAACATTCTTTAAGATTGATCTCATCCGCAGTAAAACTTCCGAATTCGGGAAGGGGAGATTGATTATAAGCCGGTCTGTAAATGAACAGGCATGCAAGGATAAGACAGAATTTCATGGTAAGTTTTGTTGCTGTGATGTGTAAAGCAACAAAGATATTGCTGCAGGCCAGAAAAGCAAATGATTTGGCGAGGCCGGCGATCAAAGCATCTTCCTGATCATTTTACCAAGCATCATCAGCCCATAATCTGCATCATCATCCCAGGGTTTACCAAAGCTTATCCGGATACAATTGCCGTAATTACAACTGACGGAGAAGATTTTACCCGGCACAATTGATATGTTGTGTTTCATTGCTTCTGTGCGTAGTTTGAAAGCATTTACTTTTTTATTCAGTTGTACCCACAGCACAAACCCTCCCTGCGGACGGGACACTTTACTGTCTTCAGGAAAATATTCAATGATGGCCTGCATATACCGAAGACATTGCGTGTACAGGGCTTTGCGCATGTTTTTTAAATGATATTCGTAACGGCCGTTTTGCAAAAAATGCGCCATGGCGGCCTGCGTCAATGCCGGTGAACTGATATTCTGTATCCTTTTTATCTGCTTTACCTTATCTAAGAATTTTCCGGGAATGGTCCAGCCGATACGATATCCCGGAGTCAACGATTTGCTCAATGAAGAGCAATGCATCACCAGGCCTTTGGTATCGTAATATTTACAGGTACGGGGACGGTTCTTCCCAAAATATAATTCGCCATAGATATCATCTTCGATCAGGGGAATATCATGTTTGGTGATGAGTTCTACTAATTTCTTCTTATGCTCATCCGGCATGCATCCGCCAAGAGGGTTATTAAAATTGGGAACGACAACGCATGCTTTGATGGGATATTTTTGTATAGCCTGCTCCAGGCAATCCAGTTCAAGGCCCGTAACAAAACAGGAAGATATCTCTACCACTTTTAATCCCATATTCTCTATGGCCTGGAATACGCCAAAGTAATTGGGTGACTCAACCGCTACGGTATCACCCGGCTGTGTAACGGCTTTTAAGCACAACGTGATTGCTTCGAGACAACCGGAGGTAACCAGTATCTCATCCGGTTTTATTTTCCCTCCCCAATTAAAGGATAGTTTGGATATCTGTTTCCGCAGTTCAACATTTCCCTGCGGATGCTCATAATTGATACAATGATCTTTGCTGTTGCGTAATGCTGCCATTACCGACTTATTCATTTTGGCCGCCGGCAGTAATGAGATGTGAGGAACCGCCAATGCAAAGTTGATGGTCTTGTCGTTACAGGATGCAATGTCAGAGTAAATGGAAGCGATCATTTCTTTCACACTGACGTCGTGTGATAAAGCATCAGGCTGTACCAGTTTTGGTAGCTCGCGGAAGCGTTTTTGATTGAACCGCACATAATACCCTGACTTCGGTCTTGATTCTATCAGCCCTTTCCCTTCCAGGTGATAATAGGCCTGGAAGGCAGTACCCATACTGATACCATATTCATCGCTCAGTACACGAACGGAGGGAAGTTTGTCCCCGATCTTTAATACATCATCAGCGATCATTTTTTCCAAACCTTCTGCCACCTGCAGGTAGATGTGATCGTCGGCCTTAAAGTTTGCTTTGCCCATATTGTTAAAAAATCTGATATAGTCAAAAATACAAAAACTGAATCTGTTTTCTGAAAGGAATTATTCAAAAATTTGTGTCGTCTTTTCAGTTACACTACTGTTATTGATGTTCACATGATTTTAAAAGCTATGCAAATGGCTACGGATACCCTTTGCCCGAAAAAAAATAAAAGCAGATGAAAAAAGAATTACATAAAGCTTATTTCGCATTAGGCATCGTTAGCTTCTTCTGGGGCACCACCTATATAGCCTCAAGGATCGGAGCGCAGCATATGCCGGGCTTATTTGTTTCGGGTATCAGGCAGTTTGCGTCCGGCGCCATATTGGTAAGCTTCTTTTTGATAAAAGGGCATCAGATCCCAAAATGGGATGTGCTGAAGCGAATATCTGTTCAGAGTATTTTCCTTTTGTGTATTGCCAATGGCCTGCTTACATGGTCAGTTGAATATATCAGTGGTGGATTAGCTGCTGTCATTGCGGCTTTGGTACCCCTTTTTATTGCCATGTTCACTATCTGGCTTTCCAAATGCACTAAGATCACAAGATGGATGATAGCAGGTCTTGTAATTGGGTTTGCCGGTGTGCTGACGATCTTTTATGATTATCTAGGTCAATTACAGAACAGGTCATTTCTTTTTGGTGTAGTGCTGGCATTGTTATCTACTTTGTCATGGTCTTTCGGTACGGTCTATACGTCCAAACAAAAGCCACCTATTGATATTCTGTTCAACGTTGGACTGCAAATGCTCATGGCAGGCATTGTGGTTCTGACTGTTTGTGCCATTACAGGTAAGTATGTAAGCCTGGCCGATGTCGGGCAGGACTCGTGGCTTGCATTGTCTTACCTGGTGGTGTTCGGTTCCCTGGTCGCTTATTCTGCTTACGTCTTTGTCATTAACAAACTTCCGCCCACGCAGGTTTCTGTGTATGCATATATCAACCCGGTCGTTGCAGTATTACTGGGATGGTTATTGTTATCAGAAAAGATGAATGGAAATATGATCATCGGAACCGCCGTGACATTGACCGGTGTCTATCTCGTCAATCGTGAATTCAAAAAAATTAAACAATGAGTGCAATAAGGATCCTTGACTACCGGGAAGAAGACCAACCCTTTTTTGAACGGTTTAACCGTTCGTGGATCGAGGAAATGTTCGAGATGGAGCCTGTAGATGAATGGGTGCTCACTAACCCGGAGAAAGCGATCATTGAACCAGGCGGCGCCATCCTGATGGCAGAATATGATGGCGTCATAGCAGGTACGGTCGGTTTACGCAAAGTAGAAGAAACTGTTTACGAATTCACCAAAATGGCGGTGGATGGAAATTTCAGAAGGAAAGGAATTGCTGAAGCGATCAGCTACGCCAGTTTCAGAAAGGCGAAAGTGCTTGGTGCAGAAAAGATCATTCTTTATTCTAACCGGAAAAATGCCGGAGCTATCCGGTTGTATGAGAAACTCGGTTTCCGTCACCTGGAAGTAGAACCGGGAGTGTATAAAAGAGCCAATGTGAAAATGGAGATCGGTATCGAAGAAGCACTGGCTGCAGCCAGTAAATATGACCAGCTTGTTCAAATCTGAAAATCATGCATATCACAATCATTAAAGCCAATTTTGCCCATGCTGCCGTGATTGCAAGCATTGGTAAAAAGTCATTCAGGAATGCTTTCGGGCAATTATTCAAGAGTAAAGAGGAGTTGTTCGATTACCTGGAGCATGCCTATGATCCTGTTAAGCTGACGAAGAGCCTGAAAAAAGGAGAAAATGTATATTTTCTGGCCATGATAGAGAACGTTCCGGCAGGCTTCGCCAAAGTAAAGATCAACTCTTTGAATGAATATATTGAACCGATTGCACAGATGGAATTGCAGAAGCTCTATGTTCTGCCGGAATACCAGGGTACAGGAGCAGGTACCGCATTAATAGAAGAAGTAAAACGCTTTGCTCACGACATTAATCCGGATTATCTCTGGCTGGACACCTATATCAATAATGAGAAGGCAATCCGATTTTATGAGAAGAACGGTTTTGAAAAACTAGGAAAAGATCTCTTTACTATCGGCACTCAAACTTTCGATTACTATATCATGGGCATGCCCGTGGCTATTCATATACGTACAGCTTGTTAAATTTAAATCAACTATTATGGAATTGCTTACAGACATCACGATCAGGAAGACTACCCATTCAAAGCTCTATGAAGCAGACCTCGACCAACTTGAATTTGGCAAGTACATATCTGACCATATGCTGGTATGTGATTATGGCAATGGAGAATGGCAATCCCCGCAGATCGTTCCATTTTCCAATCTTTCATTGAACCCGGCGACCCTGGCATTGCATTACGGGCAAACGGTGTTTGAAGGAATGAAAGCTTTCAGAATGAAAGATGGAAGGATCAATATTTTCAGGATCGAAAAGCATTACGACCGCTTTGTACGGTCATTAGAAAGAATGTGTATGGCTGTGCCGCCCAAAGAGATATTTACAGAGGGGATGATAAAATTGGTGGATCTGGATAAGAACTGGACACCTCAGAAACGCGGAGCCTCATTATACATCCGGCCTTTCATTTATGCCAGTGAGGCGAAGTTCGGGGTAAAGGTGTCGGAGCAATACCGGTTTATCATCTTCACAGGACCGGTGCCGGAATTGTATGCAAAACCGATCAAAGTAAAAGTAGAGACCAGGTATATACGGGCGGCCAGAGGAGGTACCGGTTTTGCCAAATGCGGGGGTAACTATGGCGGAGCGTTTTTCCCGACACAATTGGCGCGGCAGCAGGGATATGACCAGGTTTTGTGGACAACAGGAAAAGAGAACCCGACAATTGAAGAGTCAGGAATGATGAACGTCATGTTTGTGATCAATGATACATTGGTCACTCCGCCATTATCAGATTCTATACTGGATGGTGTTACAAGAGATTCACTGCTTATACTGGCCAATGATCTCGGATATAAAGTTGAAGAAAGATCCGTATCGCTGGATGAACTGGAGACAGCTTTTTTGACGAAGACCATTACAGAAGCATTTGGAGCGGGGACGGCAGCAGTGGTGGCGCCAATTCAGACTGTTCATATCAATGGGATCGATTTTACATTACCGGGGTATAGCCATGAAAGTTTATTGAATAGGCTGAAAGAAAAATTAGAAAGGATCAGAACGGGTATTGAAGAGGACATTTATGGATGGAACTTAGTTCTTTAAAAGGCGTTCTGCCTTATTTTTAGTGAGAGGGGCCGGTTGTAATGACCGGCCTTTTTGTATTATCGTATAAGTAATGTAGGGCCATGCATTGTATAATTTAAAGAACAATCCTGAAATGTCGTAGCATGGCCCCGGCAGTTTGTTTAAATTCGCAGCACAAAGCTATATCATGAAAATAATTGTTGTGACCGGAGCTTCAGGTAATCTTGGGCAAGCAGTGGTCCGGAAATTTTTAGCAGAAGGGTATTATGTTATTGGCACCATTGTTCCCAATGATTCCGTTGAGATCAGTATAAAGGATAAGAATTTTGAAACGGTGATTGCGGATCTCCTGAATGAAGATGATTCATCGCAATTCATCTTTTCTGTTATTGAAAGATGGGGAAGAATTGATGCGGCTGTGCTTACCGTTGGCGGATTTGCGATGGGGAAAATAAATGAGACATCTGCAGCGGATATCAAAAAACAGTATTCACTGAATTTTGAAACGGTTTATAATATTGCAAGGCCTGTTTTCAGCCAGATGATGAAGCAGAAGAGCGGCAGAATATTTATGATCGGGTCACGTCCAGGATCGGATATGCATAACAGCAAAGGCATGGTGGCGTATGGCCTCACAAAATCCCTTGTGTTTCGTTTAGCGGAATTGATGAATGATGAAGCAAAAGGTACGGATGTAGTAACAAGCGTGGTAGTTCCCTCAACAATTGATACCCTTCCAAACAGGCGATCTATGCCTGATGCAGACTTCAGCAAATGGGTAAGACCTGAAGCAATAGCGGATGTTATTGCCTGGTATTGTAATGAGACTTCTTCAATATTACGGGAGCCGGTGATCAAAGTCTATAACAATTCGTAATGGTATTTCATTAATGACAGCTTTCTGACAGTAATCCAGTATTGCCCGATAGTGATTGTGGATAGTTATGCCCTTTCTTTTTCCATACGGTTTAAACTTTCTTTTTCAACATCAGTCTTTGTGGAGCTTTTGCATAGTCAAAACCGCCAGATAAATTTTACGAAAATAAAACTGGCAAAGTCTTTGTCCCGTAGGTAAAAGCATCACCCGGTACTCATCTGTAAACACTAAAAATTTAAACTGTACAATTATGAAAAAGAAAACAGTAGCGTTTTGTCTGATGTTCTTTTCTTTCTTTGCATTTTCGGTTCATGCACAAAAAAGCACAGCTATTTTAAAAGGAGGCCTTAACCTTGCTAATGTATCCATCAACAATAATGGGGGTATTGATGATGCTAAAACACTCGCCAGCTTCCAGGCAGGTTTCATTGGCGATCTGAATATCACCTCATTTTTTGCCATACAACCCGGACTGGTTTTTACGGGTAAGGGAACTAAGTCACAATCAGGCACAGAAGGAAGCGCTAACTGGTACCGTGCTACCAGCAATCCCTATTACCTGGAAGTACCTGTGAACTTTGTCTTCAAGACGCCGACTGGCCTTGTCAAATTCTTCGCCGGTGCGGGTCCCTACATAGCAATGGGAATTGCAGGCAAGAATAAAGTAGAAGGTGCTATCCTTGGAGCAGGATTCAGTTCTGAGAATAATATCAAATTCTCCAGCGATGATCCATCAACTTTGAATGAAGAGGAAGGTGCGGGCTTTGGTATCATGAAGCGGTTTGATTATGGATTGAATGGATTAGCGGGAATTGAAACTTCCAATATTGTTATAGCTGCAAACTATGGACTGGGGCTGGCCAAATTACAATCGGGCAGCAATGCCGGGGAAGATAACAACAATAAGCACAGGGTGATCAGTTTTACGCTTGGCATTAAATTATAGAAAGCATCTTAGCGAGCTCTGTAACAGCGTCTCTTTTTTGAGGCGTTTTTTTATATTTAGCAGTACTGGCGTTGCGCTCATATAATCTCTGGTAACTCTGGCTTATCTTGCGCCCCTAAATTTCAGGGTATGCGATGGTTAAAATGGACCGGGATAATTGCCGCAATAATATTGGTGATCACCAGTTTTATGCCCTGGGTTTTTATTGCATCAAAAGGCATTACTGTCACCGGGGTTGATAGCACAGGGACTAATTTTGGCAAACCGGCTTATTTCCATTTTCTCGCCGTATTCTTTTTTCTGCTTTTTGTTTTCGTATCGAAATTGTGGTCAGCAAGAGGTAATTTGATAGTAACCGCTTTGAATATGGCCTGGGCGATCAGGAATTATTTTGTCATTACTCTTTGCAGGGGAGGAGACTGCCCGGAAAAAAGGATTGCTATCATCCTCGTGGTTGCAGCTTCTTTATTGATGCTTATTTCTGCTCTGTTTCCGCCCATTAAAATCTCTGGTAAAACTACGAACCGGGGAATGAGCATCTGAAAAGGTAATATCAAAATAACCCTATACTTTTTTCCCTGATTGGCTGATAATTACTATTTTCGGCCTCCCATATCCTCTTTGCCTTATCCATTTTGTGTGTCCGATAACCGCCTTTGGAGAGCATCCGTTTCCCGGGATTTTTGAGCCCGATCAAAACACAATTTAAGAAGTGTATTCTTCCGGTACCAGTTTTACTCCAATCCATCAGAGAAATCTTTTACGATTCCATTCCTTCGAAACCGCTTAGCGTTTGCCTTGCCGGGATCTTTTTAAAATGAACAGTAATGATGAAGAAGGCAACCCTTCTTTTATTGGTTTCTTTTGCCTTGCTATTTCATGCGGCTCATACGCAGGTAAACGGGTATGGCTTTTCTGCTTCATCCGGCATATATACACCTGTCAGCGGAGGGGTGTCTCCGGTCCTTACAGGAAACGGAAACGAACCTTTGCACGATGAAGGATTCGCCAATAATATTCCTATCGGCTTTTCATTTAAATACTCAGGCGTCAATTATACAACGATTCATGCAAGTACAAATGGTTTCGCATCTTTTGCCGTAATGACAGCACCCTGCTTTTCCAATAATCTTTCTACCGGGGGGAACGGAAGGCTAATACTGGCACCTTTGTGGGAAGATCTTTCTGTCTCCGGTACTTCAAACCTTCAATATATTACCACGGGTAATCCGGGAAGCAGGGTATTCACATTGCAATGGAATAACGTGTTATATGATTTTGGGGCAAGTTCTGCCTCTCTGGCATTTCAGTTGAAATTATATGAGACCACCAATGTGATCGAATTTGTGTATGGACAACTGCCCGGCCCAGTGCAGGATTTCAGCGGCGGTGCTTCGATCGGCATAACAAGCGAAGCTACTGGTAGCGGCAGTTTTTTATCGCTGAACAATACAGGCACAAATCCGTCAGTAAGTTCTGTTATATCATCTAATACAATTACGACGAAACCCGCATCAGGGCAGGTCTATACATTTACACCGCCGGCATGTACCGCACCGGGAAACCTGTCGGCAACAGGGATCACAACAACAAGCGCAACAGTAAGCTGGACGGATGGAGCAGCTACGTCATTTGAATATGCAGTAACGACATCGGCAACGCCACCTGTCTCTGGGATTATTTCAAGCCTGACATCTGCATTTATCAATGGATTACTACCCGGGACGCCATACTTTCTACACGTAAGAAAAGATTGTTCGGGAGTGGCAAGCGGGTGGTCCGGTTTTGCTTTTGCTACACTTTGCGATGAAACAGCTGCGCCTTATACAATGCCAATATCATCTTCTAATGTTCCTGCACTGCCTTTGTGTGTGACCGTAAGTGATGATAACAATGATGGATATACCTGGAAAACGTATTCATCAGCCGGACCGGGCTGGACAGACCAGGTAATGGCTTATGTCTATAATAGTAATGGGACCACTTCTGCCAATGACTGGTTATTTACAAGAGGTATGAGCCTGACCGCAGGCACTTCTTATCGCTTAAAATTCATGTATAATAACGATGCAACATCTCAATACACGGAAAAGCTTAAAGTGGCGTATGGGGTAAACCCTTTTTCCAATGACATGACCAATGTACTGGCAAATTATTCTTCTGTCTATAATGAAACACCCCAGACGGCAAGCATTGATTTTACACCTTCTGCATCCGGCATATTTTATATTGGATTTCAGGCCTATTCGGATGCGGATAAAAATGTATTAATACTTGATGATATTAGTGTAAACATTACGCCATCCTGTGATGTGCCAAAGAACCTTTCGGCAGATGTGCAGGCGTCAGGAACATCTGCAACTGTGAAATGGCAGGTACCATCAACAGGGACTCCTTCATCAGGGTATGAATATTCCGTTACTACCAATGCCGTTCCGCCGGCTTCAGGCACGTCAACTAGTTCTTTGAATATTTCTGTTAATGGCCTTACAGCTTATACAAAATATTACCTGCATGTACGGGCCAACTGTACAGTTGCGTTTTCTGACTGGGTGACCAAAGAATTTTCGACTGTCGGAAATGATGCTTCCTGCAGGGCTGCTTTACTTACTGCAGGAGGAGTTCCTCTCTGCGGCAACACTATTTTGGCTACTTCTGTAAATGATCCTGAATCCAATTGCAGTACTCCCAATAATACAGTATGGTATAAATACACTCCTTCCATAACAGGAACAGTAACCTTGCGGCTAATTACCCCGTCTGCCCCTGCTGATCCTTTGCATGGATGGGTAACATGGTACCGGGAAGTAAGTCATTGCCCGAATATATCATTTGAGGGGGTAGGTATTTGCCGTGAATTCGGACAAAGCGGAAACAATGATACAGATTACCTGATCTCGCCAGTATTGGTAGCAGGCGAAACGTATTTGATCCTGATCGACGGGTCTTCTGATGATGCTGGCGAGTTCTGTATAAGTATGCCGGCCTGCTCGCCTGCAGCGGATATTACTGTAAGCGGAATAACCAGTACAAACGCTACAGTTAGCTGGGTTGGAACAGGCTCATTCATTCTTGAATATGGTCCCACCGGTTTTACACCCGGGGCAGACAATAATGCCGGAACAGGCGGTATCCTCATCAATTCTGCGGTTTCACCTTTTTTAATAAGCGGACTATCTCCTTCATCGATATATAATGCATATGTGAGGCAAAATTGTTCGTCGGCGGGAAATGGTTATAGCATAAATTCAATGGTAAGCAGTTTCACTACTCTTGGCACACCACCGCCAAATAATGAATGTTCATCTGCCATACCATTGACCGTATTTGACAATTCATGCGGTGGGTCAACAACCGGCACAACATTGAATGCGACTGCATCGGCTATAACACCATTGCCAGCATGCGGCATGAGTAAAGCCGGGTATGATGATGATGTATGGTACACTTTTACGCCGGTTGCCGGACAGCAATTTGTCAATATTGATTTTGGCGATATAAGCGGAGACAATGACCTGGTAGCACAGATATACACTTCTTCAGACAACACGTGCACAGGACTTTTTTCACTATACTCATGCAGTGATGATGAAGGGCAAAATTCTTTACCCGCTTTTTACAGCTTGCCGGTGACTGCGGGTACAGTTTATTTTATACGGGTATTTACAGTTGAGCAGAATGTGAATAGCCAGTTTAGCATATGCATTACCAAAGGGCTTTTGATCAACGATAATGCAACCGGTGCTATTAACCTGGTGGTTGGCCAGGACTGCACCTCGGCGTCATATACTAATGTCGGTGCTACACAATCACCCGGAGAACCATCAGGCTCGTGCTCAAGCATTACAGGCTATGCTACGGTCTGGTACAAATTTGTTGCACCGGCAGGAGGTGCTGTAAGAATATCTACAGCTGCAGGAAACGGAAATACATTAACGAATACAAGGGTGTCATTATTTTCAACCATTGATGTGACTGATTACAGTACATTCACTATCCTGTCGTGCGATGAAGATGGCGGATCAGGTGTTTATGAGAATATGTCAGTACTCTATGCCACCGGGTTAAATGTGAACGGCACCTACTATATACAGGTAGATAAGTTTGATGCGATGACTAATGATGGTACCTTCTGTATTACGGTTGATAGTCTGAGCCCGGCGATGATTGCTACGGATAACACCTGCAATAGCACCTACCAGGCGCCGGCAGGCTCTATTGCTACTTATACGGGATGGGTGCCTTTATTGGATGCGAACAGTAAACTGATAGCCCTTGTAAGAAATGGAAATGGTGGTGCAGCGAATGCTTATAGCATTATGCAGAATGTGCATACAGGTACTATCCGAAAAGACCAGGTTTCCGGAGAGTATTACCTGAACAGGCATTTTAAGATCACTAATACAGCCACTGGCACGGCAACGGTACAGGTACAGTTATTTTATCTTGATGCAGAACTGACAGCTTTACGGAATTCAGACCCGGCTGCAGCAGTAAACCGTATGCGTGTCACCCGGCAATCCGGCGCTGATTGTCAACCTGATTTTATTGCTGCCAATGGTACTAACACTGAATTAGCCATGATGAGTAATGGAACACAGAATGGGGTGGATTGGATACAGGTTAATACAACCAGTTTTTCCAACTTTTATATTCATTCCACACGATCGAGGGCAACCGTGAAGGTCTTTTTGCAGGGGGCATTCAATGCCGGTCTCAGGCGTCATAAAGACGTTACATCTGTATGGGCAGGTATTCTGAATGGAAATGCTTTGATACAGCCATACAATACTGCAGCGTTTGGAAATTATACAGGAACAGAATCTGTGCCACCGGGTTTCTTTGTTTCAACTTCCGACACCACAGATATTATTGACTGGGTGTTGCTGGAAATAAAAAATAATTCAGGTACGCTCATTTCGAAACGTGCTGCACTATTGAGGGAAGACGGCCAGATCGTGGATATAGATGGAGTTTCTCCTGTGAGCCTGTATGGGGTGGCAGGAAATTACCGCCTGTTCGTCAGGCACAGGAATCATCTGGGGGTAAGAACCAGCGGGTCGCAAGCATTCACGCCATTTGCCCTCGGGGTTGTACCTCCGGCTGTTTTAGCTTATGATTTTACGACATCCCAGAGTAAAGCTTATCAGAACCCCTCGATAACAACGAATGCAGCAATGACACAAGTGGGTCCTGATTTTTGTTTATGGGCAGGTAACGCAAATGGCGATGAGTATATCCGGGTTACTTCTTTGGCCATTCCGCCTATTTTATCCGACGCTTCTTTTATTCTTGGCGTCATACTGGGTGGAAATACCAACACAGGTATATCCGGTTATAGCCAGGGCGATCTTAATTTTGATGGATTTTCCCGGGCAACATCACAGGCTATCCCCCCCGTTTCTTCGGATATATCATTTATCCTGGGATCTCCCTTGAACGGTGATAGCAATGCTACTAAAAGGGAGCATAAATAGATTGTCGTAGCAATTGATGGACACCGGGTTATGGGGGAAAAATATGAGAGTATGCTTTTTTGCTCAAAAGCCTGCTATTTAGCCAACTGTGCTTATATTAGGTTTGTAAAGTGGCTCTGAGCGGACCTCTTTTTACGCCCCCTATCAACCAACAAGGATTTATTATCCAATCTTTCTGGAAAGATCTGTTATGCTGTCGGTTACATTTTACCAATTTTAAGGCAAGCATTACTCATTGGGACTGTAGTCCTTAAGAATGGGATGACATGCTTATGTTCAAATGAGTATGCAAAAAATGTCTGTCAGCTCATTATTTTGTATCAAAATAAGCTTTAAGTAGAAAATTTACGCATTGTTGTTGGCGAAGAGAAATTCTTTTTTCATAAAACTTGCCAAATGGACTATTAGTGATTATATTTAATGCGTTTAAAGATGTTATTCTTTCCCTGAATCTATATCCCAGGTAAATACCACTTCTCTTTTACTCAATTATAGTAACGATAAAGATCGGCTTGGTTAAGTTACTTTACATCGTTCTATATGAATTATCACTGTACTTACATAAAGTGCAGACACATTTATCCAAGTGCTCATTGATTGAGCATCCTGTCTGAGATATCCTTTGTCAAACCATGTCAGTAAAAGTAAAAATGACCTTATGAACAGCGTGGGCATGATTTTATTTACCCTTATTGCCTTTTTTTCTGGACTAAGAACAGAAGTAGGAAGTTCTGCAAACACAGGTGTTGCCGGTAATAAATACATTTACAAAACGGGTAATTCGACCAACAACGACGTTATCAACTCTGACTTTTTCAGTGCAAATACTGTTTTTGCCTGCGATGTTCCTTCAGGTGTTGGTACCGGGCAGGTCAATATCGGCTCCGCTACCATTAATTTCTTGTCTGCAGGCAATAATTTTATTGTAGAATATGGATTGCCTGGATTTACGCCGGGTATTGATGCGAATCCTGGTACTGGAGGCACAGTGGTGACGGGCATTGCTTCGCCTATTGTTATTACGGGATTGACAGGCAGCACTGCATATGATGTTTATGTCAGGCAGGTGTGTGCAGGACCTGTATATAGCGCCAATTCCTCCGTCATACAATTTACGACATTATGCCCCGCAGCAAATGTTCCTTATGCTGAGAATTTTGATGGTGTAACAGCGCCGGCAATACCTTCTTGTATGCTGGTCGAAAATGCAAACGGTGGCAATACCTGGCGAACAGTGGGTAATGATTTTGCTGCCTCATCTCCCAATATTATGAGGGTCGACTATGAGACAGATGGAACTACCCCTGCAAATGACTGGTTTTTTCTTCACGGACTGAACCTGACAGGCGGAACCAGCTATCGTCTTACTTTCAAATACCGTAACTCGGATGCTACTACCTGGGTAGAAAAAATGGAAGTAAAGTATGGTACTGCTGCCAATGCAGCTTCTATGACAGCGGGTACTCTGTTCTCCAATACCAATATTGATTTTAATACATGGGCTACAGTTGATGCAGATTTTACTCCTGCTTCTTCAGGTGTGTATTATATCGGCTTCCATGGTTTTTCTGATGCTGACCAGGCATTCCTGTGCGTGGATGATGTAAGTGTGGATGTAACTCCTACCTGTTTTCCGCCAACAGGGTTAAATGTTACAAGCGTAACATTGACTTCTGCAGATATCAACTGGACGGCGGCTTCACCGGTTCCGGGTGTGGGTTATGATCTTTATTATAGTACGAGCAGTACAGCTCCTGTTTCCGGCACAACTCCAAGCTTTGCGGGTATCACCGGACTTACGCAGGCGCTTAGCGGATTAACGCATTCTACTACTTATTATGTATGGCTGAGGTCTGATTGTGGTGCGGGCAACAAGAGTACGTGGACGGCATTACCTACATTCAATACCCTTCTGATCAATGATGATGCACCTGGTGCGATCACCCTGACCGTCGGAGCAGGTTGCACAGGAGCGATATATACCAATGTAGGGGCTACTGCCGGTACAGGAGAGGTTTATCCATCTTGTTCCGGAACAATACAGGTGCCCGTATGGTTCAAGTTTGTAGCTCCGGCAAGCGGCGCTGTTCGTATCAGTACTGATCTTGGTACAGGCAATACGTTTACCGATTCCAAAGTTGGATTGTTCTCCGCTACTAATGTAAACGATTATGCGACGTTCGGTATTCTTTCCTGCGATGATGACGGCGGATCCGCACTTGGTTCCGGGTTCCTGTCTGTAGTATATGCTACAGGGCTAACCGCAGGAAATACCTATTATATTGCAGTAGATAAATCCACAAGCTCCACAACAAATGGCACATTCTGTATTGCAGTGGATGAACTGGATGCCTCTATGCTTGCAACGGCAAATACATGCGGCAGCGCCTATCAATCGCCTTTTGGATCGAATACAACTTATACAGGATGGGTTCCTTTGCTGGACGGAAGCAGCAGGCTGGTAGCGATGGTAAAAAACCCTTCAGGTGGCAGTGTTAGTTCTTATAGTGTGGCACAGAATATCAATGCTGCAGCAGTAAGAACAGATGTAACATCCGGTCAGCGTTACCTTGACAGGAATTTCAGGATCAACAATAGTGGATCAGCTACCAATGTAAACGTACAGTTCTTCTTCCTGAACAGTGAACTGACCGCATTGCAGGCGGCTGATGCAGGTGTGACTCTGGCAAACCTTGGTGTGACACATCAGACTGGTTCAACCTGCCAGGATGATTTTACTGCGGCTAATGGCATTAATAGCTTCCTGGCTCAGACAGTCAATGGTACTTCAACTGATGGTCTGGTGAAATGGATACAGGTGCAGACACCTTCGTTCTCTAATTTTTATTTGCATACGAGTAAAACTCCGGTTACTTTGAAAGCTTTCCTGCAAGGAGCTTATAATGCAACCTTGTCCAGGCATAATGATGTGACAGCACAATGGGTGAACGTTCTGAATGCGGGTTCTTTCCCTTCGGGAGCATTAACCCAGCCTTACAGCAGTTTTGGGCACACGGGTTCTGAGAGTGTAAGCCCCGGATTTTTTACGGTTACCGGAGGCTCTGATGATATTGTTGACTGGGTATTGCTTGAATTAAGGAGTGCTCCTCCGCCGGCGGCACCTGTAGCTACCAGGGCGGCATTTATCCGTGAGGATGGTATGATAGTGGATCTTGATAAAGTATCCAGCGTTTCATTCAGAGGCGTGGCCAACGGAAACTATTACGTTACTATTCGTCATCGTAATCACCTGGGAATACGGACATCAGCTCTTCAACTGCTGGATGGAGCATTGGGTAGTAACCCTGCGCCGGGGGTGTATGATTTCACGACAGCACTGAACAGGGCTTATAAAGATGTAACAATAAGCACCAATGAAGCAATGGCTGTCAATGGAGCCGTTTACCTGATGTGGGCCGGTAATGCTAACCAGGACAATTATGTCAGAGTTACCTCATCGGCAATTCCGGTTATCCCGTCTGATGCAGCTACTATTCTTACCATTCTGGGCGGAACCCCTAATGGAACAGGAACGGTATACTCTGCCGGTGATATTAATATGGATGGAAGAACAAGGGTCACTTCATCAGC
>JAEUVK010000066.1 GCA_016787135.1 Chitinophagaceae bacterium
TTCCGGCCATATTGAATGTATGGTTTGGCGGAAGCGAAGCAGGATATGCAGTGGCGGATGTATTGTTCGGAGATGTTAATCCTTCCGGTAAGCTCAGCACGACATTTCCCCGTAATGTAGGACAGGTGCCTGTCTTTTATAATCATAAGAATACCGGCCGCCCGCTGGAAGAAGGAAAATGGTTCTCTAAATTCCGTTCAAACTATTTAGATGTGCCCAATGATCCGTTGTATCCTTTCGGATATGGATTAAGTTATACCAGCTTCTCCTACAGCGATCTTAAGCTTAACAGCACCTCATTAAAAGGCAATCAAACGCTGACGGCCAGTGTAACTGTGACCAATACCGGCAGCAAAGATGGCAAGGAGGTAGTACAGCTTTACATACGCGATATTGTGGGCAGCGTGACGAGACCGGTAAAAGAGCTAAAGGGTTTCCAGAAAATAGAACTGAAAGCTGGTGAGTCAAAGACCGTTTCATTCGGCATCACCACCAACGACCTGAAGTTTTATAATTATGACCTGAAATACGACTGGGAACCGGGTGATTTTCTTATTATGATAGGAGGCAATTCCAAAGATGTAAAAAGTGGTAAGGTGAACTGGGTTAAATAACGCTATTACGAATGAAGCTGAACCTTCCGGCCATTTTTATGATAGCTGGGCTGGCATCCTGCAACACCCAAAGCGATCCCGCAGTCAATCATACTGACAGTATGATCGCCTGTGAATCAAACTTGCCTTCCCGTTTTGCTTCTGATGCAGATACTTCAATGATCATTCCCGGTGAAGGATCATCGGAAGGAATGATGAAAATTCCCGGGGGAGAGTTCATGATGGGTGCATCAGACAATGAAGGACGGCCAGATGAATACCCGCAGCATAAGGTTAAGGTTGATTTTTTCTGGATGGACGCTGCAGAAGTGACGAATGCACAATTCGAAAAATTTGTAAAAGCAACTGGCTACATCACCACGGCAGAACGAAAACCTGACTGGGAGGAATTGAAGAAACAATTACCTGCCGGCACGCCGAAACCGGATGAAAGTTTATTGGTTGCATCATCTTTGGTATTCACTCCGCCCGATCACCCGGTATCATTGAATGATGCTTCACAATGGTGGAACTGGATGAAAGGAGCTGATTGGAAACATCCGCATGGCCCCGGCAGCACCATTAAAGGAAAAGAAAATTATCCTGTCGTGCATATATCCTGGGATGATGCGATGGCGTATTGTAAGTGGGCCGGTAAACGATTACCGACAGAAGCAGAGTGGGAGTGGGCCGCGAGAGGAGGATTAATTGATAACAAATATCCCTGGGGCAATGAAGATGTGGAAGCCGGGGAAGCCAAAGCCAATACCTGGCAGGGAAGCTTTCCTGATAGAAATACCGAATGGGATAGATATTACAAGGCAGCGCCGGTAAAAACATTTGCTCCGAATGGATATGGCTTATATGATATGGCCGGCAATGTATGGGAATGGTGCAACGATTGGTACAGGCCTGATTACTACGAGCAGGTAAAAGTGAAGGCAGGGGAAAATCCAAAAGGACCAGCAGACAGTTATGATCCGATGGAGCCAACTGTCCCAAAGAAAGTAGTAAGGGGCGGATCATTTTTATGTAATGCCTCCTATTGCAAAGGCTACCGTGTTACGTCAAGAATGAAAACATCACCTGATACAGGCCTGGAACATACAGGATTTCGTTGCGTTAAAGATATTTCGCCATAAAATGGTATTTGTGATAGGATAATTAGTATATCTCCGGGAGAAATGTGTCTTATTAATAATAAATGAATTGATCATGTCAAAACGATTGAAAGCCTTTTTGCTTTTCTTTTTTGTTATCGCACAGTTTACTAACTGTGAAGCACAGAAAAAAACCATTGACCAGAAAGTGGATTCAGTATTGAAATTAATGACGCTGGAAGAAAAAGCAGGCCAGCTCAATCAATACTCAGGCGACTGGATTTCTACCGGCCCTATCACCAATGATGGCGATAAGCAAAACCAGATTCGCAAAGGCCAGTTAGGTTCCATGCTCAACATCATGGGTGTAAAACATACCCGGCAATTGCAGGCTATGGCGATGGAATCAAGATTGAGAATTCCATTACTCTTTGGTCAGGATGTTATACATGGGTATAAAACGACCTTTCCCATACCATTGGCTGAAGCCGCAAGCTGGGACCTTAACGCAATCGAATTATCAGCAAGAATAGCCGCTACAGAAGCATCAGCGGCAGGTATTCATTGGACATTTGCACCGATGGTAGATATAGCCAGAGACCCACGCTGGGGACGGGTAATGGAAGGAGCGGGAGAAGATCCTTATCTCGGTTCTCTGATAGCCAAAGCAAGAGTAAAAGGTTTCCAGGGTAAGGGATTGGGCAATACGGATGCTGTTATGGCTTGCGCCAAACATTTTGCTGCATATGGTGCAGCCGTAGGTGGCAGGGATTATAATAGTGTTGACATGAGCTTGCGTCAATTGCATGAATTTTATTTGCCCCCGTTCAGGGCTGCTGCTGAAGCAGGCGCAGCTACATTCATGAATTCCTTTAATGACCTGAATGGAATACCTGCTACGGGTAACAGTTACCTGCAAAGAGATATATTGAAAGGACAATGGAAATTTAAAGGCTTCGTGGTAAGCGACTGGGGAAGTATAGGGGAAATGATCCGGCATGGTTTTGTAAAAAACAATTATGAAGCGGCGCTGTCAGCAATCAGAGCGGGTAGCGATATGGATATGGAAAGCCGCAGCTACAAAGATTATTTAACAAAACTGGTAAAAGAAGGCAAAGTGCCGGCATCGCTGGTGGATGATGCCGTAAAAAGAATATTGAGAAAAAAAATTGAACTGGGATTGTTTGATGACCCCTATCGTTTCTGTAATGACGAAAGAGAAAAGGGAGCGTTGAATAATCCAGAACATGTAAAGGCGGCAAGAGAGGTAGCAGCTAAAAGTATCGTACTGCTGAAAAACGGGAATAATCTTTTGCCGTTATCAAAGAATACAAAAAAGATCGCTTTTATAGGGCCATTGGTAAAAGAAGTAAAACAGAATCTTGGTTTCTGGAGTATTGAAATGCCGGATGATTCTTCTTATATCGTTTCGCAGTGGCAGGGTTTGGTCAAAAAAATGAGGTCGGCAGACTTGCTCTATGCGAGAGGCTGCGGGATCGAAGATACTTCCCGTGACGGGTTTGCGGAAGCAGTAGCGGTAGCGCAAAAGG
Source organism: Chitinophagaceae bacterium (assembly GCA_016787135.1). GTDB lineage: Bacteria > Bacteroidota > Bacteroidia > Chitinophagales > Chitinophagaceae > VBAT01. The sequence goes on from JAEUVK010000066.1 coordinate 3,244, forward strand.
CGGATGTGGTGATCATGAGTATCGGAGAAAGAAGGGATATGAGCGGCGAAGCAAAGAGCCGCAGCAATATTCACCTGCCCGGCGTACAAGAGGAGCTGGTAAAGGCCATACATGCGACAGGAAAGCCTGTGGTAGTGCTGATCAATGCAGGCCGCCCATTGATTTTTGACTGGATCACCGATAATGTTCCCGCTATTTTATATACGTGGTGGCTCGGCAGTGAAGCGGGGAATGCGATTGCCGATGTATTGTTCGGTGATTACAATCCTTCTGCAAAACTACCCATGAGTTTTCCAAGAACAGAAGGGCAGATACCGATCTATTATAATTATTTCAATACCGGCCGCCCGGCTACCAGCGACAATGACCGGTTCTACCGCTCAGCTTATATTGACTTGTCCATACACCCGAAATATGAATTTGGTTACGGTTTGAGCTATACGACTTTTCAATACAGTGACCTGCAATTAAGCAAAAGGAAAATAAGAGCCAGAGAAAAGATTGAAGTGACCATGAAGCTGACCAACACCGGTAAGTATGCAGGCGAAGAAGTAGTGCAGCTATACCTTCGTGACAGGGTAGCGACAGTGGTCAGGCCGGTAAAAGAGTTGAAGGATTTTCAGAAAGTAAAACTCCAGCCAGGTGAATCAAAGAACATTCGATTCATTATTGACAAAGAAAAACTATCTTTCTATAATGACAAGCTGCAATGGATAACAGAGCCAGGTGATTTTGACCTGATGATTGGATCTTCATCCGCTGATATCAGGCTGAAAGACGTGTTTGAACTGGTAAAATAAGCAGGCTTACTTTGCATCAAAATCCACCACTATCTTTTCTGTTCTGGGATGCGACTGGCAGGTGAGGATATATCCTTTTTCCACTTCTTCATCTTCCAGTCCCCAATGAACATCCATCGCTACTTCACCTTCCAGCAGTTTGGCTTTGCAGGTACAGCACATGCCGCCTTTACAGGCATAGGGAAGGTCGGCGCCTTGTTGTAATGCAGCATCGAGTAAAGTTGTTTCACTGGTGAGGGGGAGGTCAAAGTCAAAGCTTCGACCGTCTAATTTAATGGTGATCCTGCTTTTCGCTCCTGTATCTTTTGCTGCCGGTTGTTGCCTGACCGTTGCCCGTTTCGTTTCCGACGAAGTAGTGAATAGTTCAAAATGGATTTTCTTTTTATCAATACCTTTTGCTTCTAAAAACTCTTTGGCGGTAAAGATCATTGCTTCCGGGCCGCAGATGAATGTTTCATCTATAGAGGAATAATCAATCAGTTTTGAAAGATCATCCAGCTTTTCTTTGTCAATTCTTCCAAAACAAATACCGGAGTCTGTTCTTTCCCTGCTCAGGACATTAATAAGGCTGAACCGCTGCAGGTATTTGTTCTTTAACGCTTCGAGCTCTTCAAAAAAAATGATAGAACTGCGGCTGCGGTTGCCATATACTAATGTAAAAGAACTTTTTGGCTCAGTATGCAACGTTGTTTTTATGATAGAAAGGACAGGGGTGATACCGCTGCCTGCTGCAATAGCGAGATAATTTTTTTTATTTGCGGGATTTAATTCGACATAGAATTTCCCGACCGGCGGCATTACTTCCAGTACATCTCCTTTCTTTAGTTGATCATTGGCGAAGGAAGAAAATAAACCGCCATCTACTTTCTTGACAGCTACACGCCATAAATTCTCCAGGGGGGTGCTGCAGATAGAATAAGTGCGCCTCACCTCTTCACCATTGATCATTTTCCGCATGGTCAGGCTTTGGCCCTGTTTGAAGCAAAAAGTTTCTTTCAGTTCTTCCGGCACATCAAATATGATAGAAACGCAGTCGGCGGTTTCTTTATTAATTCCTTTTACAACCAGCTTGTGAAAATGAATGGACATTACAGGATCGTTAGTTACCCGGCAAAGTAACAGGGTTTTTGTAACAAGTGATATTTGAGTTTACGCAGGATAAATAGCGAAGTACTACACATTACGCTTTTAATCCACCGATCAGGTAGGCTACCATGTTTTCTTCGAGCTCTTCCGGTGTATAGGTTTTCTGGCTGCGGTGCCAGAACTCTAATCCCCGGACAGCTGACAAGATGGTCAACACGGCTACATAGGGAAGTATCGGTTTTATTTCTTTGGCTCCAATGCCTTCACTGATAAAACTTTCGAGCCGCTGCACATAATTGCGGCGTTGGGTGATAAAATCAGCAAGCGGCTGTGCTTCGAGGTGTATCCATTCATTGATCATGACATGATATTCTTCAAACCTTGTCAGCATCATTTGAATGTGAAAACGGGTAACCGATTCTATCTTTTGCAGGTGAGAGAGGCTAGTATTATCCAGTTCGTTGATGTGGTTATAACAGTCATCTGATATGCGGAAGATGATCTCTTGCAATATCTCCGATTTTGACTGGATATGATTATACAAACTGGCCGCTTCTATACCTACACTTTCTGCAAGGTCACGCATAGAAGTGGCGGGAAACCCCTTTTCCCGGAACATGCAAGCAGCTTTCTGAACGATGAGTTCTTTTTTGGAAGCTTTTTTTCGTTGGGCCTTAGCCATGATTCAAAGATAAAGAGTTATACCTCAAATTGGTCATATCTGGCAAAAAGGTCAAATATGCCGGTACAGATGGGGTTGGTGTTATAAATTCATGTAGGTTTGCACGCCGAAAAGGCAGAGCTCAAATGTGTCATAATAGTCAGTATGCCAACCGATGGCAATGGTGAGATAGTTTGACTTGGATGATTTTTATGACCTATATGACTCAATTGACCCGATCTTTAAACAACTTCAACAAGCAAACATGTCTCTTATCTCAGTAGGCACCATGGCCTTTGACGCTATTGAAACTCCATTTGGAAAAACAGAAAAAATTGTAGGCGGATCGGCTACCTATGTGGCGTATGCTGCGGCCAATTTTATAAAGCCTGTGCAGCAGATATCCATTGTAGGGTTTGATTTTCCGAAAGAGGAAATGGATGAATTGAGAAAAAGGGGGGTACACCTGGATGGGGTAGAGATCGTACCCAATAAAAAATCTTTTTTCTGGAAAGGCAGATACCACGAGGATATGAATAACCGGGACACGCTGGTAACCGATTTGAATGTTCTGGCCGACTTTGACCCCAAGGTACCGGATAGTTATCAGGGTGCTGACTTCCTGATGCTTGGTAACCTGATGCCTAAACTACAGTTGAATGTGATACAGGAACTGAAGAAAAGACCGAAACTGATCGTGATGGATACGATGAATTTCTGGATGGAAACAGCAATGTCAGAATTAAAGATCGTATTGAAGTACGTGGATATGCTGCTGGTAAATGATGCAGAGGCAAGACAGCTGACGGGTCAGTTTTCCCTGGTGAAAGCTGCCAAAAGCATCATGACAATGGGGCCGAAATACCTGATCATTAAGAAAGGGGAGCATGGTGCTCTGCTGTTCCATGGTGATGAAGTGTTCTATGCACCTGCTTTGCCATTGGAAGACGTGTTTGATCCTACCGGGGCCGGAGACACCTTTGCCGGTGGTTTTATAGGGTATCTCGCCAAAACACAGGATATCGGGTTTGAGAATATGAAAACTGCTATCATAGTGGGTTCTGCCATGGCTAGTTTTTGTGTAGAAAAATTTGGTCCTACCCGTTTAAAAGAGATCAACAAAGAAGATATTGACAGGAGGATACAGCAGTTTAAGGAACTGGTGAGTTTTGATATCGAACTGGTGTGATATTATTAAAGATTTATAGAAGAAGGTACTTCGTGGAAGGGTCTTTTAGTCTAGCTTCCTTGCCAGCACAATCGTATTCTTAAATCTCTCTTTTTTCCCCTGCAGGTTAAATATTTCTGTGAAGATGATATAAGTACCCACGGGTAATTTTCTCCCCTTATCATCCAGCCCGTCCCAGTTCCAGTAACCGGTAATGGCTAATGTACCATTGCGCACCAGGTTTCTGACCGGCCGCCCTGCGGCATCAAAGATGGTGATATTAGCTACATAGCCGGGTTCATCAATTTTGTATTGTATAGTGACTATATCATCAAAACCATCGTTGTCCGGAGAAAAAACTTTTGGGGCTACATCAATGGTGGCATCGATACCTGGTAGTTGTTTGTACTGCGAGTTCTTATAAGTAGGTGTGCCGTATCCTGCAGTGGAAGCAGCACTATGCCAGTTGGCTGCATCCTGTGATGACCCTGCAGGGTCAATTCTTTCCAGCGCAACACCTTCAGCATTGTCGATCAGTTTGAAATGCCAGTCGTCTTTATACTTTACTTCATCCACCACATTTCCCTGGAAGTTCAGCACTATGACTGTTCCTTCATCATCCGGAAAGGAAGGAGGCGATGATATCACCAGTACATTTTCCGGGTTTTTGACCAGGTAATTCAGAGCAAGATTTTCTGCTTCTTCAGTTATTACAATATGGTCTCCCGGAAAAATGTAAAAGGGTGTTGTACTTAATGCCTTTATTGAACTGATAACGCCGCTATTATTACGATTGGCAATATAGAGTTTAGCTGCATCAAATATTTTATTGCTGTTGTTGAAGAACTCAACATAATCAAAAGCATTAGACCGGGGGTTGAACAATATTTCATTGATGATCCATTCCCCGGCTGCTGCATCAACCGGCAGGCCAACCTTTGCCTTATTGGCTGAACCAATACTATTGTTTTTACAATCTGTTACATTATTGATTGTGATATTATAAACGGTGTTTGCTGTCAAAGGGATATTTGTTTTTAATTGAACAGTATTAAAAAGAGGTGCCAATGTTACAGCGCTGAGAAAGGTTAGCCCCCCATCAATAGCATAATTGGCGATTGTTGCACCTTTTACACTGTCAACCGGTTCATCAAATACAAGAATAATGGTGATATTGTCTGTTGTATAAGCCATTTTTAAGAGTGGGGCCGTTTGATCATTGTTTACCGCATCAATAGAATTCTTTTTGCCCGGCGTGCCGCCGGTAACACTTACACTTGCTTTCCAATTGCTGATGCCTGCACAGGGGCTTTTGGTATCTGTCATTTCCAGCGTCCAGCCACCTTCTTTCTTGACTTCATTCTGATACCAGGAAGATGAATAGTTAACTGCATGAATGATCATGCCATTAGCTGCTTTCAGAAATAGCTGATCACCGTCGTTATCTAAGGAAGGGAAACTGGTAACAGAAATAGTGGTACCAAATGCTGATAATAGTGCTACGGCGCTGCCGGTACAGACAATGACAAAGCTGTCAGGTTGTAAAATGAAGTTCGGCATCGGGCCGCTCAGGCCGCTCGCATCGCCGATCCGCCAGTTCTGCAGATTGATGGGAATACTGGTTGTATTCCTTAACTCTATCCATTCATTATTAGGAAGCCAGACCTGCGGAGAAGGATCAGCCATGATCTCATCTATCACTACATCATATCTGTTCTGTGCATGGATACACGCAGGAAACAGAAGGATAAGCAGCCATTTCAGATAAGGTTTCATGCTTACTAAGTTAAACTAACGGTTGTTTCAGATAAAATAATTGATGAATATTTTGGTGGAAACCTTAGCCAGCCTATTTTTGCACCCGTTATGATGACAACGAAACACACAAAGCGCATTAAGAAACATTCCTGACGGAAGGTTTGCAGCGTTATGTGTGTATCAACATAAAATCTTAGCAGGCCTTCCTTACGGAGGGCCTGTTTTTTTAAACACAATTATTCACCAAAAAACTTCACTTGTGAAAGTGAAGACGGGGGGACAAAAAATGAAAGTTGCAGTCGTTGGCGCCACAGGTCTGGTGGGCTCTAAAATGTTACAGGTATTGGCAGAAAGAAATTTCCCGGTGACCGAACTGGTACCGGTAGCTTCTGAAAGATCAGTAGGCAAAGAAGTAGAATTCAAGGGTAAGAAATATAAGGTAGTGAGTATGACCGACGCTATCGCCGCTAAACCGGCTGTAGCTATTTTTTCAGCAGGTGGCAGTACTTCATTGGAGTGGGCGCCGAAGTTTGCTGAAGCAGGTATCACCGTCATTGATAATTCTTCTGCATGGAGAATGGATCCGACGAAACCACTGGTGGTACCGGAGATCAATGCTGATGTACTGACAAAGAATGACAAGATCATTGCCAACCCGAACTGTTCAACCATACAGATGGTTGTAGCGTTGAACCCCCTGCATAAAAAATACGGTATAAAAAGAATTGTTGTTTCTACTTACCAAAGCGTTACGGGCACAGGTGTAAAAGCAGTCACCCAGTTATTCAACGAAAGACAGGGTGTGGCTGGTGAAAGGGCTTACAAATACCCGATCGATCTGAATGTGATACCGCAGATAGATGTGTTTCTCGATAACGGATACACGAAAGAAGAAATGAAGATGGTGAAAGAAACCTGCAAGATCATGCGGGATGATTCGATCCGTGTTACAGCAACAACAGTCCGTATACCTGTTGTCGGTGGCCACAGTGAAAGTGTGAACGTAGAGTTTGGAAAAGACTATGAACTTGGAGAAGTGAAATCGCTGTTACAATCCGCCCCGGGGGTGGTAGTGGTGGATGATAACGCCAACCAGCTCTACCCCATGCCGATGGATGCGCATGAAAAAGATGAAGTATTTGTCGGCCGTTTGCGAAGGGATGAATCACAATCGAATACATTAAATATGTGGGTGGTATCTGACAATCTCCGTAAAGGAGCAGCAACCAATGCTATCCAGATTGCGGAGTATCTTCTTTCTAAGAATCTACTCAACTAAAGCACTATTGATAAATTCCAATAGCGGTTGCAACGCTTCAAAGCTTGCAACCGCTTTTTTTACCAGGTCTTTTGAAGTAAGGTCAGCATCTTTCAGGCTGGTCATTGCTACAAAACTCTTCAGTTTCAGGTATTCAGCAGCAGGATTATCGGGTTCGTAGCCTTTCGGCACCCGGCTTAAGGTATATTCCGCATCACGGGAAAGATCACCATACACAGCTTTGAATTTTTTACCGGTTATCACCTTCTTAAAAGCAGTAAGATTGTAATCTATTTCCTGCCTCACTTTATTCAGTTCGGGAGGCATGGGCATCCACAGGCCACCGCCCACAAAGCTTTGTCCCGGCTCGCAATGGAAATAATATCCGCCAAACAAAGATTTTTTTCCTCCTTTATTTATATAAGCGCCCATATTAGTTTTGTAGGGGGATTTATCTTTTGAAAAACGGACATCCCGGTTGATACGGAACATACAGTCTTTGGCCACCAGCGATTTGATGGTAGGGTCATTTTTGGAATGTTTGTCTATCACAGTCTGTATAAAACCTGCAAAATCGCTTTTGGCAGATTCGTATTCTTTCCGGTGTTTATCAAACCACGGTTTATTATTGTTTTTCTTCAGGTCTTTCAGGAATTTTAAAGTGGATGCCTGTAACATGATCTTTATTTTAATAAAAGTAAAACAGCGAGACGAATAAAAAGTTATAAAGCGGACAAGCCAGCAGATATTATTTCTTACCCACCAGCTTCAGAAATTCATCTTCCGATATGATCTTCACGGTATTTAATTTCTTGGCTTTGTCTAATTTACTTCCTGCATCTTCACCTACTACAAGGTAGTTGAGTTTGGCGCTTACACCGGATAGTATTTGTCCACCCTGTGTTTCAGCCATTGCTTCTGCTTCGCTTCTTTTCAGCGTAGGCAGCGTACCAGTGAATAAAAAGGTTTGACCTGTTAAGCTGCCGCCTGATTTTAGTTCTTTCTTTTCATTCTTTAATGTAAGCCCAAGCTTTTCCAGTTCTTCCAGCATTTTGATATTGTCTTTACTGCTGAAAAAATGATGGATACTTCCGGCCACCTTTGGCCCGATGTCTTCCAGGTTTTGCAGACTTTCCAATGTATAGCCTTTAAAATCCAGTAAATGATTTACCGCCTGTGCCAGCGTTTTAGCAGTTGTTTCCCCTACGAAACGGATACCGAGGGCATAGATCAGGCGGTGTAAAGGTTGTGTCTTCGATCCTTCAATAGCTGCCTGGAGATTATCGATTGACTTTTGTCCGAATCCTTCCAGTTCACTGATCTTTTTAAAATCTATCTTATAGATACCCGGAACATCTTTTAGTAACCCAAGCTCATAGAATTTCCGCACATTGGCCTCCCCGAAACCGCGGATATCCATGGCGTCTTTGCTCACAAAATGAATAATACGTTCAACTACCTGTGCCGGGCATTCGATATTGATACAACGCCATACAGCCTCTTCTTCTTCTTTGAATAATTTGCTTTCACATACCGGGCAGGTTTTTGGGAAATGGATTTTTTTCTCGTGCCCTGTCCGTACATCAGCCAGCGATTTTACAATTTGAGGGATCACATCACCCGCTCTTTCTATCAACACTGCATCGCCTATACGCAGATCTTTTTCTTTAATGTAATCTTCATTATGAATAGAGATACTGCTTACGGTTACGCCTCCTACCGCAACAGGTTCCAGTTTGGCAACAGGAGTCACTGCGCCTGTTCGCCCCACCTGGAATTCTACATTGAGTAATTTACTGGTGGCTTGTCTTGCTTTGAATTTATAGGCAATGGCCCAGCGGGGATGATGCGAGGTCATACCCAGTTTATCCTGCAAGGCAAAATCATTCACTTTGATCACCATGCCATCGATCTCGTAGGGCAGGTCATCTCTTTTCTCTTCAAACTCATTGCAGAATTTGATCACCCCTTCAATGCCTTTGAAAATTTTCCTTTCCTTTTCAGGACTGCGGAAACCAAGGTCCCAAAGCAGTTTTATCGAGTTCGAATGATTGGTCAGTTCATCAGGCACTTTCTTTCCTCTTGCCAGAGAATAATAACTAATATGATATACGAAGGCTTCTAAATTTCTTTTACCCGCTTCTGAAGGATCTTTTATCCGCAATGTTCCGGCAGCGGCATTGCGTGGATTAGCTAAAGGAGGGATGCCCTGCTCCATCAATGCCTCATTATATTTTTTGAAATTGTTCTTATTGATCAGCACTTCACCTCTTATTTCTATCTGTTGTAAACCATAGTCAGAAAATTTTGCGGATAAAGGCAGTGACCTGATCTGTTTGACATTGGTGGTCACTTCTTCCCCTTCCACGCCATCCCCTCTTGTAGCGCCACGGGTTAGCAGGTCGTTTTCATAAATAAGGGAAATACTGCCGCCGTCAAATTTTGGTTCAACACAATATTCTATTTTATCCAGTCCTGTCGCTTCCCGTGCTTTTCTGTCAAAATCTAGCAGATCGTCGCTGTTATAGGAATTGTCCAATGAAAGCATTGGAACGAGATGCTGTACGGTCGGAAAAGCTTTTGTAAGCCCTTTGGCTACCCTTTGAGTAGGTGAGTCAGCAGTAATTAGTTTTGGATGTTCCGCTTCCGTTTTTTCAAGCAATTTATAAAGCTGATCATACTCAAAATCTGAGATAAGGGGATCATTCAATATATAATACCGGTATTCATGAAAGCGGAGAATGCTACGCAGTTGTTCAATATCCTTAGTATCGAACGTGGATTCCTTGACTTTTTTTAAAAAGCTAATCGTTTCTTTCTGAAGCTCTTTGGCGTTCTGTGGGGAGTACATAGCATTATTCTTTCTGGCTTAAAGTTAGCTCCAAAGCTTATACGCTCTTTTATCGAAGAAAGAAGAATTAAAAAATTAATGTGTCGTAAGTACATATTATGTATCTTCGGTTATTATTAATTGCCAATAATTGCTTTTATGAAACGATTGCTGCTTACCTCGTGGTGCCTGCTATTTGTTACCCAGTTTCTTTTTTCCCAGTTATTGACATGGACCCCCGACTTTGCTAAAGACAATGATAATATCACGATCACTGTTGATGCGACCAAAGGCAACCAGGGACTGCAGAATTATAATCCCACAACGGATGTGTATGTGCATGTCGGCCTCATCACCAGTGCCAGCACCAGCAATACGGATTGGCGGTATTCAAAATTTACCTGGGGTACTGCAACTGCTGCTGCACAGGCCACTTATCTTGGCAACAACAAATGGCAATATACTATTACCAATATCCGGGCATTTTTTAATGCCCCTGCAGGAGTACCGGCTGGAGAGACTATCCGAAAGATCGCCATCCTTTTTCGTAACGGAACGGGGTCTGTTGTTCAGCGAAATACCGATGGGAGCGACATGTATATTCCCGTTTATGATAATACGATCGCTGTTCGGTTTTCGGCACCCGCTTTTCAGCCCACCTTTACACCTATATCAGAACCGATCAGTAAACAGGTCGGGGACAATATAAATGTTACAGGTATTGCGAACCAGTCTGCTGATATGAAGATCTACCTGAACGGGTCAGCGATTCAAACCGCAACAGGAGTAACTACAATTTCTGCCAATCCGACCATTACGACCTCAGGCAACAATGAAATAGTAGTAGAAGCTACAGCCAGTGCTGTTACTAAAAAAGATACACTCAGGTTCTTCGTAGCTCCTGGTGTAAATATAGCCCCATTACCGGCAGGGGTCAGGGATGGTATCAATTATGCGGTCAATAATACAGAAGTAACATTGGTCTTGTATGCGCCCGGCAAAAACAGGGTATCAGTGATAGGAGAATTTACTGGCAGTAACTGGGCGGAACAGTCGCAGTATATCATGAATAAAACACCAGACGGTAATTATTGGTGGATCACTATAACAGGGCTTACTTCCGGGCAGGAATATGCCTTTCAGTATTTAGTGGATGGTAACCTGAAGATTGCTGAGCCGTATGCCGAAAAAATCCTTGATCCCGGTAATGATGGCTCTATCACATCGTCCACATATCCCAACCTCAAGCCTTACCCGGCCGGTCAAACGGGTATGGTGAGTGTGTTGCAAACCAATCCACCCGCATATAGCTGGTCAGTATCAAATTTCTCAAGACCTGATAAAAGAAACCTGGTTATTTATGAATTGCTGTTACGGGATTTTATCCAGGCACATGACTGGAAGACCCTGAAAGACACACTCAATTATTTAAAGAATCTTGGTGTGAATGCCATTGAAGTAATGCCTTTCAATGAATTTGAGGGGAACCTGAGCTGGGGTTATAATCCATTCCAGTATTTTGCCTTGGATAAATACTACGGACCAAAGAATAACCTGAAAGAGTTCATTGACAGTTGTCATAAAAAGGGGATAGCTGTCATCATGGACATAGTCTTGAACCATACGTATGGTCCTTCGCCATTGGCACGGCTATACTGGGATGCGCAAAATAACAGGCCGGCTGCCAATAATCCCTGGTACAATCCGGTAGCGCCTACCGCTTTTGGTTTTGGCGAGGATTTTAATCACTCAAGTACCGCCACTGTTTATTTCTTTAACCGGGTATTGCAGTACTGGCTTACCGAATATAAAATTGATGGCTATCGTTTTGATTTTTCAAAGGGGCTTACACAAACCCCTTCGACATCTGATGCAGGCTTTTCAGCCTATGATGCCAGCCGTATTGCCATCATAAATAACTATGCGAATACGATCAAGGCTATTTATCCTGACGCCTACATCATACTCGAACATTTTTGCGCAGATAACGAAGAAAAAGAATTATCAGACAATGGTTATATGCTTTGGTCAAATGTGTGGACACAATACCAGGAAGCATCCATGGGATATATCAGCAACTCAAACTTTGAAAGAGGAATCTATACGGCCAGGAATTGGCAAAACCCGCACCTCGTCACTTTCATGGAAAGCCATGATGAAGAAAGAATAACATACAAGAATATCAAGTATGGCAACTCTTCCGGCAGCTATAATATCAAGACTGAAGCGACTGCATTGAACCGGATGGAACTGAATGCTGCATTCATGCTGACTATTCCGGGACCCAAAATGATCTGGGAATTTGGTGAATTAGGATATGATTTTTCCCGTTGCCACCTTGCCACCAACGGAGAAGGCGGAGATTGTAATACAAAAACAGATCCCAAGCCTATTCGCTGGGATTACCTGCAGGTCATACAGCGGAAAAGAGTATATGATATTTACAGCAGCATTAATAAACTGAGGTTTCATGGTTGGTACAAAGATGTATTCACTGGTAATAATATAAACCTTGCCCGGAACCTGTCAGGTGCTTTTAAAACTATAACGATCCGCAGTGCTAACGATACCTCCATGCTTTGCGTGATCGGCAACTTTGATGTGACCGCCCAGACTGCCAGCATTACTCTGCCGGCAGCGGGTACCTGGTATGATTACCTGAACGGAACAACTTTTACTGCTACAGGTGCTGCTCAATCTATTACCCTCCAGCCGGGAGAATACCATATATACCTCAACCGTAACCTGGTGAATGCTGTTACCACACCTGTAATAGATATTAATAATCCCGGTAATGACCTTCAGGTATTTGTTTACCCCAACCCTGTTGGCAGTAATTCTATATCCGAAATATATGTTCCTGAGAAAGGAAATGTACAGTTGGATATATTGAATGCACAGGGACAGAAGGTAGCCGTTATCTTTACTGGCGTATTACCCAAAGGCAAGCATATCATTTCCTTATCCGGAAAAACAAATAATTTGCCGGCCGGTATGTATTTATTAAAAGTACAGACAAGGACCAGGGTCCGGTCTTTAAAGCTTTTAATAACCGCTCATTAAAAGTGTTGACTATGACAGAAAAAGAATTGAACCTTAAGACGGCGGCGCTGGAGAAGATCAGCCACCTTGACTATTTTAATATAGCTATTTCGGTTGACTGCGTAATATTCGGCTATGAAAATAAAGAATTGAAAGTATTATTGATCAAATCTGACCTTGAGGAATTCTCAGGCCTGTACTCTTTATTAGGTGACCTGGTTCGCCCTGATGAAGACCTCGAAAGCGCTTCATACAGGGTACTCGCTGACAGAACCGGCATGGAAGACGTTTATCTTGAGCAGGTGCATACATTTGGCAGTATAGCCCGTCACCCGTCGGGCCGGGTTATCACCACCGCTTATTACTCCCTGATTGATATCACCCATCATAAATTGCAGCTTAACCATAATGATCTTCACTGGCATTCGGTAAATGATATTAAGAAGCTGGCCTTCGATCATAAACTCATATTGAACACCTGCCTGAAACGCCTGAGGGACCAGATCATGGAGAACCCTGTTGCTTTTAACCTGCTGCAGGATAAATTTTCTTTGCGTGAGCTGCAAGAAGTTTATGAAGCCATTCTCGATATAAAACTGGATCGCAGAAACTTCAGGAAAAAAATTGCCTTAAAAGACTGGTTGCAGGACCTTAATGAAATGGAAACGAACTTATCCCATCGTCCTGGCAAACTATATGCCCTGAAGAAACAATACAAGACATCACGGGTAAGAAGTATGGCCGGTTAGAGCTGACAGATCCGGTTAAAAAAGCAGTTACAGGGATCCGCCTTCTACAAAACGTGAAGGAAGAATAATAGATTTGGGTGCTGTTTTACTTTCCATGTTTTCCAGCATTCTTTTGATCGCCAGTTTGCCAAGCTCATAACCGCTGGTTTCGATATAAGAGATCTCCGGCTTAAATAGCCCCGGAATAAAACCATTACTGATTGCCAGTACAGAAATATCATCCGGCACAGAAAGGTCAGAATGATTGAGTGCTTTCATCGCCCCGATCAGTATCTCATCACTCATACAAAAAATATGGTCAGGCCGGGACGATCCGGAAATAGCTGATGCAACAATTTGTCTTGCTTCGTCACTATTATTACAAAATTTTATCCCGGGTTTTACTTTCTTGTTACCTTTTTCAAAAACACTTATAAATGCTTCCTTTCTTTTTTTAGTGATGGATAATTCCGGGTTTCCGAATATTGCCAGTATATTCTTCTTATTATATTTAATGATGGTATGCGCCGCCATAGTGGCTGCTTCTTCATCTGCCAGGCAGATTTTATCAAACATATCTGAATCCTGTACTTTGTCAAAGAAGATGACCGGCATTCCGGATTGCTGGTATTTGATGAATAACTCTCCTGAACAGGTATCGGGTGTTACAGAAATAAAGATACCATCTACACGGCTGTGTTTACAAAGCTTAAGGCTTTCTGCTTCCTGCAGGGGATCATCACCGGATTGCAGGATTAATAATGAATACCCGTTTTTTCTTGCTTCTTCTTCTACTGCAGAGATAAACGAATCATAAAACATATTGGAGATGGCAGGGACAATCACTCCGAAAACATTGCTTTTATTGGTGCGCAGGTTAATAGCATACGTATTGGGTTCGTATTCCATCAGCGCTGCCAGTTCTTTTACCTTCCTTTTAGTATTTTCAGAAATATCCGGGTGGTTCTTCAATGCCCTTGATACCGTGGATATACTCAGGTCAAGCTGAACAGATATCTTCTTTAATGTGGCGTTTTGTCCCATAGCAAACAATCAAATTAAAAATACATCCAATATTTTTTCCACCGAAAACATTTGCGGAAATGTTTGCGGGGTTGCTCTGGCGGCTCAGGCCCTGTTTGGGTGTTCTTTCTACACATTTTACAATATAAATTTAACTATTGAATGATTTTTAACGTTGCTTTTGAGATTTGTGCAGCAGGAACGATCACGGTATTGCCTATAATAATACGCACAGTAAGAAGAATCCGGGTTATCAGGCACTATTGAACAGGTCAGAGTTATCAATCTTCAAGCCATCAACATCTCGCTTCTCGTCATTATGATCACAGTCAGTTACTGAGAAGCAGGAAGATTTAAACAGGGATCAACACACTGATTATAACTACAAAAACGATTGCTTATGTCTGCAAAAACACTGCTTTCTGCACTATTCTTTGCTGTATTCGTTTTTATCCTCCAGGTATCCTATGCGCAGGATAAGACCATTACAGGTAAAGTAACCGATTCCAAAGACGGGTCGCCCGTGGCAGGCGCCTCGGTTCAGGCAAAAGGAACCAGGGCTGGTACCTCCACAAAAGCTGACGGGACCTTCAGTATCACGGTAGGGTCCGGTGTCAACACGCTGGTAATTTCCTCGATTGGTTATGAAACACAGGAGGTTTCTATTGCTGGTGTTACATCGGTCAATGTTTCATTTGTTGCTTCCCTTGGCGCAGGTCTGGGTGAAGTGGTAGTAACCGGCTATGGCACTGCCCGAAAAAAAGACCTTACCGGCGCTATTTCTTCCGTTAAGGCCAAAGACTTCAACCAGGGTGTTGTAACGGCGCCTGATCAATTGCTTCAGAACAAAGTGGCCGGTCTTGAAATAACCAATAACAGTGGTATGCCCGGTACGGCCACTACCATTAAGATACGGGGAAACAACTCTATCCGTGCTGCCAATAACCCATTATATGTTATTGACGGGGTGCCCCTGGATGGAAGATCAGCAAGACCGGGAGTCAACCTGGGCGCCAACGGCCTTGGATTTGGTACTACTCCGGATGCCAACGCACTTACTTACATCAACCCGAATGATATTGCGCAGATAGACGTACTAAAAGATGCATCTTCTGCTGCCATATACGGATCAAGGGGTGCGAATGGTGTGATCATGATCACCACCAAAAAAGGAACTTCCGGTCCCACCAAGATAGAAGTAGGCACCAACTTTGGATTTGCCGCAGGATACATGAAGAAATATGAGGTGTTGGATGCCGGGCAATTCCGGGCAGCCATTAAGAAATATAACCTTAATAATTCATTAGACGGCGGCCAGACCGTTGATCCTATGAAGGAGATCACGCAAAGCAGTTTGTCACAGAATTATAACTTGGCTTTCAGCGGCGGGAATGATGTTGGCAGGTTCCGTGCTTCTTTCCTTGGCTCAAGGGCACAAGGGTTCATCAAAGAATCAAATCTTGATAAATATCTCGGTTCATTCGGCGGTCAATACAAATTCCTGGATAAAAAACTATCCATTGACTTTAACCTGATAGCCGGCCATGTATCCGAGAATATTCCCAATGTCAGCAATACAGCCGGATCACAAGGTAACCTGATAAGCTCCGCATTAAGCTGGAATCCCACGGTGGCTTTTACAGATAATGCAGGGCTGTTTGTTTTTCCTTCCAACGGATCCGGTAACCCGATGGCCTTACTGAAAGGTATTACAGACAAGGCCAATGTAAATGCTTTCCTGGGTAATATTTCAGCCGGGTATAAGATCCTCAGTAACCTGGAGTATAAATTCCTGTATGCTATTAACCACAGCACGGGTGAAAGAAATACCAATCTCTATGGCTGGTTACAGGGTTATTCCGGTTTATCAGGTCTTGGATATGGTATAAAGTCTTTTGCAAAACTGAGCTCAGAGACCTTTACACACACTTTGAATTATAAGGCTAAGCTGACAACAGTGCTTAACCTGGATGCATTGGCAGGTTTTGAATACTGGAAGTCCAATTTTTCCAATTCATCATTTGCTGCCCGTGGTTTTAACACAAACCAGAGCCAGACCAATTTAATAGATATTCCCTACACAAATATCCTGGCAAATGGCAATACCCAGTTCCTGCCCAGTACATTCACCGACCCTAAAGTGGAATTGCAATCTTATTTTGCCAGGGCTGTATTGAATTATGACGACAGGTATTTACTGACAGCTACTATTCGTCGTGATGGATCCAGCAAATTCGGAAAGAACAATAAGTATGGTAATTTCCCGTCTGCCGCTGTTAAATGGAATATCAGCAATGAAAATTTCCTGAAAGGGAATACACTGTTCAATAATCTTGCATTGCGTGCATCATGGGGTATTACCGGTAACCAGGAGTTCCCTGCAGGCGCATCACAGGAACAGTTTGGTTTCTCTGCATATAATACGGCCAGCCAGCAGAATGTAGCTAACCCGAACCTGCAGTGGGAAGAGACCAAATCATTTAACATCGGTCTTGACTTTTCTATCCTGAAAGGAAAAGTATATGGCAGCCTGGATTATTATGACAAGAATACGTCTGATATTCTCTTCCAGAGCACAGCTATACAGCCGGCCCCTGCTTCTATCTACTTTATCAATATTCCCGGTAACCTGACCAATAAAGGGGTCGAGTTCTTCGTAGGCGCTTCCATAATAGATAAGGGTAACATTGGATGGGATGTAAGCTTTAATATTTCCAACAACAAGAACCTGCTGAAGAATTTCTTTGCACCCGGAACCAAAACACCGCTTACTATTCTCACAGGACAGATAAACGGACAAGGGGTATCCAATACGCTGGCACAGATCATTACCAATAACCAGCCGGTCAATGAATTTTACCTGAAGCCGTTCAATGGTTTTGATCAGAATGGTATCCAGCAGATCGGGACCACAGAGGTCTTTGCCGGTGACCCCAACCCGCACACATTATATGGTTTTGGTTCTAACGTCAGGTATAAGAAATTTAATTTCAGTGTCAACGTTGGTGGCGCAGGCGGATTCATGATCTACAATAATACAGCTACCAACATTACTAATATATCTTCTATACAAGGTGGCAGAAACATAGACCTCGCTGCATATAATTCTGCAGAGAAAGTGGCCAGTGCGGTAGGTGTTTCCACAAGATTTTTGGAAAAAGGAGATTATTTCAAACTGAGAAATGCTACAGTGCGTTACAGCTTTGGCAATGTAGGTAAATATGTCAGGGACCTGAGTGCATTTGTAACAGGTACCAACCTGTTCGTCATTACCAAGTTCACAGGGTTCGATCCGGAAGTGAATATTGATAAGAGTAATAATAATTATCCGTCAAGGTCAATAGAGTACATCCCTTACCCGACCCCCCGGACAATTTCTTTCGGTGTTAATCTATCCTTATAATCTGAAAAAATAAAATATTATGAGACTGAATAAAAATTATAAACTGTGTTTGCTGCTGATGGTTGCGGGGTTTGCAGGCTGTACAAAGCTGGATGAAAAGCTGAACAGCACACTCACCAACCAACAGACTGCAGCCGCTCTCGGATCGCAGGGTACAGCATTGTTGCTGAAGGCGGCCTATGCAGATTTTACCGGCCCGTTTGGTGATGTCGGCCAGTTGGTCAACCTGACAGGAAACAGCTCGGATGAATCACTGGTGCCTACACGTGGTGGCGACTGGGATGATAATGGCGCCTGGAGGGTAGTTCACAATCATACATGGACCGCGGACCTCGGCTCGATATTGAATACATTCAATAGTTTGAACAAGCTGAATTTTGATGCGACCAACGTACTTGCATTTGGTCCTACGGCAGAACAAGCTGCTGAAGCAAGATTTCTGAGAGCATGGTCATTGTACTATTTGCTTGACCTGTTTGGTCAATACCCTATCAGAAACCCCGGTGACAATCTTTTAAATGCACCGGAAGTAAAGTCAGGCACTGCTGCGGTTGACTTCATTATTTCTGAACTCAATGCTATACTTGCTACATTACCTGCAGCAGTACCTAATATGAATTACAGGGCTAACCCCGATGCTGCAAGAATGCTGCTGATGAGATGTTATCTGAATAAAGGAGCATTTGCCAACAGGGCTGCTCCCACTTTTGCCGATGCTGATATGCAGCAGGTGATCACACTTGGGAATGCTATTATCACTTCCGGGCGTTATTCTTATACTCCTAACTTCTTTGATAATTTCAGCGTGGATAATGATACGAAATCAAAAGAAGGTATCTTCTGTTATCAGAACACAGGTGGTGTCTCTGCCAATAACCTGGATGTACGCTCCTTCTGGTACAGGACCTTACATTACAACCAATATACACCCAAGAACCCCAATGCTGGCTGGAATGGTTTTTCAACAGTAGCAGAGTTCTATAATACATTTGGCATTACAACCACGCCAACGATGACCCTGAATGATTCTTTGCTGGATAAAAGAATTGGTGGCCGGTTTTATCACGGCGTTACAGATCTTTCCGGAATAAGACCGGGGCTGTTGGTAGGACAGCAATACAATGAGAATGGCGTTGCTTTGCGTGACAGGAAGAATCCTTCCAATGCATTGGCTTTTGATCCTGTAATAGGAACCAATATGATCGAAACCAGTTCGAACAAAGAAGAAATAACAGGTATTCGGGTAGTAAAATATCCGCCGGATATGGCAAACTATGATGGATCTGCGGGTAATGACCTGATCATTTTCCGGTATCCTGACGTGGTATTGATGGTGGCTGAAGCTATGATGAGAAAAGCTACTCCGGATAATGCAGGCGCTTTGACATTGGTAAATGGGCTGCGTACGGCAAGAGGAGCAGCACCGCTTGCCTCTATGACGCTTGTTTCAGCTACTAATTATGCACCGAGCACATTATTGGCTGAAAGAGGCCGTGAGCTATATTGGGAATATGTGAGAAGAACTGACCTTATACGTTTTGGCGTATTTCTCAGACCGTGGCCTTATAAACCGGCAGATAACCCGAAATATCTTTTATTCCCGATACCGTCACAGTCGTTGGCTGCTAACCCTAACCTAGTACAAAACCCGGGATATTAATTTTTTCGAGCAAGCAGTTAGTAATTTTTAGCAATTCAAAAAAAGCCATTTTCTAATGGCTTTTTTCTTTTCTCGCGGCGTCAGGGTGCCATGCAGAAAGCATAAATGCAATAGATTTGAATGTTGTCCATTAATTAAAACCAATGAAAGCTGGAACAGCGATCCGATTGTTAATATGTATGTCTGTTTGGCTGCTGCCAGAGAGTTGCCGTAATGCGAAAAAGGATAGCCCTCTTTTTACGTTGATGGAAAAAACTGGTATAGATTTTCAGAATAATGTTGAGGACGGCAGTAAGGATAACAGCTTTCTTTTCCGGAATTTTTACAATGGCGGAGGTGTTGCTATCGGTGATATCAATAATGACGGGTTGCCGGATGTATTCCTTACTTCCAATGCCGGCGCCAATAAATTATACCTTAACAAAAACAATTTTCAGTTTGAAGATATCACTGTCAAAGCTGGTATAGAGAACGATGGCAAATGGAATACAGGGGTTGTGTTTGCCGATGTGAACAGCGATGACTGGCTGGATATTTATGTTTGCACATCCGGGCATATGAGTACCGGTAACCGGAAGAATAAACTTTATATCAACAACCGAAATAACACATTTACAGAATCAGCAGTGGCTTATGGTCTTGACATATCCGCTTACACCACACAGGTCTCATTTTTTGATTATGACCTGGATGGCGACCTGGATTGCTTTATGATCAACAACAGTCCTATCCCAGTCAATCAGCTTGGCTATTCTAATAAAAGAGATCTGCCGGAAAAGGAATGGCCGGTAGCAGAATTTTTAAAAGGGGGTGGCGATCATCTCTTCCGGAATGATGAGGGGCATTTCACAGAAGTAACAAAACAAGCGGGCATACATGGCTCGCTGATCAGTTTCGGGCTGGGAGTTTCTGTGGCAGATATCAATGATGATGATTACCCGGATGTTTTTGTTTCCAATGATTCTTACGAAAGGGATTATTTATACATCAACCAGAAGGACGGATCGTTCAAAGACGAACTGGAAAAATGGATGCAGCATGTCAGTTTTTCTTCCATGGGGGCAGATATTGCCGATATCAATAATGATGGCTACCCGGACCTGTTCACGACAGACATGTTTCCCATGGGGGATCACCGGCTTAAGACCATGGGTGCATTTGACAATGTTGACCTTTTCAACGCCAAGCTGAAAGCAGGTTTTTATTACCAGTATCCGGTAAATAGTTTGCAGCTGAATGACAGGAACGGGATGTTCAAAGATATAGCAAGGTATGCCGGTGTACCGGCTACTGACTGGAGCTGGGGCGCCCTGATGTTCGATATGGATAATGATGGCTGGAATGATATCTATGTTTGCAACGGGGTAAACCGCGATGTGACCAATCTTGATTTTATGAACTTTTTTGCTGATGAAGTTTACCACAAAATGGTGTTGAGCGGGCAAAAAAAAGAAATCGACCTGTTGCTGAAACAAATACCGAGAACACCGCTGCCGAATAAAGCGTTCAGGAATAATAAAGATCTTAAGTTTACAGATATCGGGGAGTCATGGGGATTGGGGCAACCAACTTATTCCAACGGTGCTGCTTATGGCGACCTTGACAATGACGGCGACCTCGATCTTATAGTAAGCAATGAGAATCAGCCATCATTCGTATATAAGAATAACTCAAGGGAGCTCAACCGGAATAATTATATAGCCATACAACTGGTTGGAAAAGATAAGAACACATTTGCGATCGGGAGTAAGATAAGAGTGTATGCCGGCAGCCAGTTACTTACAAGAGAACAAGTGCCAAGCCGGGGATTTCAATCTTCCATGGATTACAAACTCATTATAGGGTTAGGTCAGACAGCTGCGGTGGATTCCATGATCATCACCTGGCCTGACAGAACAGTTACGAAAATTGAAAAACCGGCGATCAACCAGGTTCATGTAATTAAACAGGTTCCCGAAAAAACTATGATTGCTCACAAAGCAGAAAGGGCGATACCAGCATTTTTTATGCAGGTACAAAATAGTTTCGATAAACATATTGAAGATGATGTCAATGATTTTTATACAGAGCGGAATATTCCGAGGCTACTTTCAAAAGAGGGGCCTAAAGCAGCAGTAGGTGATTTAAACGGAGATGGGTTGGATGATGTTTTCATTGGGGGCACACCCGGTTATCCCGGCCAGGTTTATATCCAGGCCAAAGATCGCAGGTTTGAAAAGAAGGAACAGCCATCTTTGAAACTTTACAGCGATTTTGAAGATGTAGCCGTTCTGCTTTTTGATTGCGACAATGACAGCGATCTTGATCTGATGATCGGCCCCGGCGGTAACAAAGCAACCCCGAATAGCCGTGAATTACAGCTTCGGTTATTCAGAAATGACGGGAAAGGAAATTTTTCCATTGATACAAAGGCCTTTCCCAATACAGGAATGAATATATCTGTGGCCATCGCTAATGATTTTACCAATGACGGATATCCTGATCTTTTTGTTGGGGCCAGAAGTTTCCCCGGAGTTTTCGGTGCCGACCCGGTAAGTTTCTTGTTTGTGAATGATGGAGCCGGTCATTTCACAGACAGAACGAAGGAGCTGAATAATGATATTGCCAAAATCGGGATGGTGTGTGATGCTGTCTGGGCGGATGTTACCGGTGATACGCATAAGGAGCTGATCATTGTCGGAGAATGGATGACGCCCCGGATATTTTCCGTTACAACAAACAGGTTTGAAGAAGTGAAAACAAATATGACGGATATGTATGGTTGGTGGCAGACAGTATCCGTTGCCGATGTCAATGGTGATGGGAAGCAGGACCTGTTACTGGGAAATATCGGTGAAAATTTTTACCTGAATCCTGATCAGGACAATCCTGTCAAATTATGGATAAATGACTATGACCAGAATGGCAGTACTGAAAAGGTCATGACATCTGCAGTAAATGGGAAAGATATGCCCGTGTTTTTAAAAAGGGATATGGAGGATCAGCTTCCGTCCATCAAAAAAAGCAACCTGAAAAATGAAGCGTATGCAGAGAAAAGCATCCAGGAGTTATTCCCGCCCGCTATCCTGGAAAAAGCGATGGTAAAGAAATTCAATTATACCTCTTCCTGCGTCGCACTTAATAACGGGAACGGCCATTTTAACATTCAGAAATTGCCATCCATGTCACAGCTCTCCTGCATTAATGTATTTTATGTAACGGACCTGAATAATGACGCTTACCCGGATATTATTTCAGGCGGTAACCAGTTTGGTTTCCTGCCGCAATTTGAAAGATTGGATGCAAGTATCGGAGATGTGCTGATCAATGATGGCAAAGGGGGATTTATATGGCAGGAAGCAGCCAGAACAGGATTGAAACTAAGAGGTGAAATGAGGGATATTGCGGAACTAAAATGCGGAACTAAGAAATGTATTTTGTTTTTACAGAACAATGAATACCCTGTTTTGTACGAAATAAATAATGCGTCAGGATTATCAACAAATTAGTTACTAGTGGGAAGAACATCGGCATATATACTGCTTGCGGCTTTCTTTTTTTATTCCTGTACTGACAAGCAGGAAGAGAAACCTTTATTCAGTTTGCTGGATAATACCGGTATTACTTTCAGCAATACGGTTCAGGATACAAAAGAATTGAATATTATCAATTACCGGAATTTTTACAATGGCGGTGGTGTGGCTATCGGAGATATTAATAATGACGGCCTTTCGGATGTCTTTTTTACCGCCAACCAGGCCAGCAATAAACTATATCTTAATAAAGGTAACTGGCAGTTTGAAGATATTTCTGTAAAAGCGGGGTTTACAGATAAAAAGCAATGGAGTACTGGTGTGGTGATGGTCGACATCAACGCCGACGGATGGCTGGATATTTTTGTCTGCAATGCAGGACATATGGAAGACTCTTCATTAAGAAGGAACCAGCTGTTTATCAATAATCATAACCTTACGTTTACAGAGTGTGCGGCAAAGTATGGCCTGGATGATATTGGATATACCACGCAGGCCTCATTTTTTGATTACGACATTGACGGCGATCTTGATTGTTTTATTATTAATAACAGTCCTATTTCACCTGTCAGCCTGAATTATATCAACAAACGGGGTCTTCCTGATGCAGAATGGCCTATACTCCCTGAAATGAAAGGGGGAGGAGATCACTTGTACCGCAATGATAACGGCAGGTATGTTGATGTATCAAAGCAGGCTGGTATTTATGGAAGTACCATGAGTTTCGGTCTGGGAGCAACCGTAGGCGATGTTAATCACGACGGCTATCCCGACGTATATGTGTCCAATGATTTTTATGAGCAGGATTATTTATACATCAATCAAAAGGATGGAACCTTTAAGGATGAAATGGAACAATGGATGCAGCATACCAGCCTTGCATCTATGGGTGCGGATTTAGGGGATATCAATAATGACGGGTACCCCGATATTTTTACGACTGATATGCTGCCGGGGGATGATTACCGGGTGAAAACAACTTTTGCATTCGAGGACATAAACGTTTACCGGCTAAAACAAAGGAACGGCATCTATCACCAGTTCTTCCAGAATACGCTTCAGTTGAATAATAAGAATGGCAAGTTTGCTGATGTGGCAAATTATGCCGGTGTGTCAGCTACAGACTGGAGCTGGGGAGGGTTAATGTTTGATGCCGATAATGATGGCAATACCGATCTGTATGTGTGTAATGGTATTTATCATGATCTGATCAACCAGGATTTTTTGGATTTTTCTGCGAGTGAGATCATGCAGCGAATGATCGCCACGGGTGAAAAGGAGGACATGAATGTGATCATTGATAAAATGCCATCAATACATGTCCTTAATAAAATGTACAGGAATCATGGTGATCTCAGATTTGAAGACACGGGTGAGAAATGGGGCTTTTCGCAGCCTTCCTTCTCCAACGGGGCTGCTTATGGCGACCTCGACAATGATGGTGACCTTGACCTGATCGTGAATAATGTTAACCAGCCGGCATTTGTTTACCGGAACAACGCTGCAGAGTATAACGGCAATAAGTACATTGCTGTTTCCCTGAAAGGGTCAGGCAATAACACGTTCGCCATAGGAAGTATCATTAAAGTATTTGCAGGAAAACAGATCCTGACAAGAGAAGTGATACCCAGCCGGGGTTTTCAATCCTCTATGGATTATAGAACGATCATCGGACTGGGTTCTATCAAACAGGCAGACTCTATGATCATCCAATGGCCGGATCGTTCTTACTCCAGGTATATAAATCCTGTGTCTGATAAGGTATATCTGCTGAAAGAGACGGAAGAAATTAAATATCCCCCAACGCCTGTATTAAATATGCCGGGTGCAACAATGTTTGAGAATGTTGCTTCTGATTTTGAAAAACATACAGAGGATGATTATGTTGATTTTTTTTATGAGCGGAATATTCCAAGGATGCTTTCCCGTGAAGGCCCAAAGGCTGCAGTAGCAGATGTTAACGGGGACGGTTTGGATGATGTGTTCATTGGAGGAACAAATGGTCACCCCGGCCAGTTATATATCCAGGAGGCAAATGGCAGGTTTAGTAAGAAGGTGGAAAAAGCAGTTGAATTATTCCCGGATTTTGAGGATGTAGCAGTTCTTTTTTTTGATTGCGATAATGACAAAGACCAGGACCTGGTGATAGGTCCTGGTGGAAATAATGTTCCTGCCGGAAGCAGGCAGTTGCAGTTAAGATTGTATAAAAATGACGGGAAAGGGAACTTTGAGCTGGATACAAAAGCATTCCCGGTAAACAATGCCAATATCAGTGTGATTACGTCAAATGATTTTGATGCTGATGGCGATCGGGATCTCTTTATTGGTGCAAGAAATATCCCCCGGCAATACGGATTGACACCACTATCCTTTCTTTTTGTAAATGATGGCAGCGGTCATTTTACGGATATTGCTAAGGAAAAGGGCGGTGGAATCGCAGAAGCGGGTATGGTGACTGGTGCTGTGTGGGCGGATGTAGCAGACGATAAACAGGATGAACTGATCATTGTGGCTGAATGGGAGACCCCTAAAGTGTTTTCATTTAAGAAAGATCATTTTGAAGAGGTGAAAACAAACCTTGCAGGTATGTATGGTTGGTGGCAGACGGTTGAAGCCATTGATGTGAATGGTGATGGAAGAAAGGATATCGTGTTGGGAAATATTGGGGAGAATTGTTACCTGCGGCCGGATGAAAGCCGCCCTGTTAAAATCTGGATCAACGATTTTGATAACAACGGAGTAGTAGATAAGATCATCACATATACGGTTGAAGGAAAAGATAAACCTGTGTTTTTAAAACGTGACCTGGAAGAATCAATGCCTTTTCTTAAAAAACAAAACCTGCGGCATGAAGTATATGCAACAAAATCTGTACAAGAACTGGTTTCTCCGGATAAAATAAAAGAGGCTATTGTAAAAACATTCAATTATTCTGCATCATGTGTGGCATACAATAATAGCAATGGAAGATTTACCATTCGAAAACTACCGCCAATGGTACAGTTATCATCTGTTAATGCCGTTCGCAGTGTTGATATTAATAACGATAATATCCCTGATCTTGTACTTGGTGGAAATTTATTCAATTTTCAGCCTCAACTTGAAAGGTTGGATGCCAGTCACGGCGATGTTTTGATCAATGATCGTAAAGAAAACCTTCGCTGGATAGAGCCGAGCCAAACGGGGTTGGCATTGAGGGGTGAGCTTAGAGATATTGCTGTAATAAACGGCCGGCGTAAGCAATACCTGCTTTTTCTACAGAATGATATGGTCCCTCTTCTTTACACAGTAAGAAATATTCCGGTAACGGATCAAAAATGAGTCTGCCCTGACAGTAAAAATGCGAAAAATAATTACGATATCATTTCTCTGGACCACAATTACAGCAGTATTGCTGGTTAATTCTTTTTTTATTTTAAATGGCTGCAGTAATGATAAAACGGAGAAAAGAGCGATGTTCCGGGTATTGGATGATAAGCGTACCGGTCTTCATTTTGTCAATAAGCTCACGCCAGCAAAGGATTTCAATATATTCAACTACATGTATTTTTATAACGGCGCCGGGATCGGGGCCGGCGATTTTAATAACGACGGCCTGACTGACCTGTTCTTCGCTTCCAACCAGGGAAGAAATTCAATATTTATGAATAAAGGCGGCTTGGCTTTTTCAGATTTGACAGAGCAGGCAGGAATACCACAGGATGGAGGATGGTCCACAGGGGTATCTGTCGTAGATATCAATAATGACGGACTATTAGATATATATGTTTGCCGGGTGGGTAATTATGAAGTATTAAAAGGCAGGAACCAGTTTCTCATTTGTAAACACATTGATGAAAATGGCATTCCTCATTACGAGGATGAAGCCAGGCAATATGGTCTTGATTTTTCCGGCTTCAGCACGCAGGCGGTCTTTTTTGATTATGATATGGACGACGATCTGGATATGTTCCTGCTTAACCATGCTGTTCATCAAAACGGGTCTTTTGCTCCCAGGGCCAATTTTGCAGGAACATATAGCCTGATCTCCGGCGATCGTATGTTCAGAAATGATGGCAATACATTTACAGATGTAACAAAAGGCTCAGGAATTAATAGCTCTGTCATCAGTTATGGCTTGGGTGTGGTGGCCTCCGACATTAACCTTGATGGCTGGACCGACCTGTATGTAGGTAATGATTTTCATGAGAACGATTACCTCTACATCAATCAGAGGAACGGGACCTTTTCGGAAGAAAGCGGTCAGCGCATGATGCATACATCAGAATTCTCAATGGGAGTAGATGCAGCCGATGTGAACAACGATGGCTATCCGGAAATTATTTCAATGGATATGTTGCCATCAGATCCTTATATTTTAAAGAGGTCACTGGGCGATGACGATCATGATGTCTTTTATCAGAAAATTGCAGCGGGTTATAATTACCAGTATTCGCGGAATAATCTTCAGTATAACCGCCGCAACGGTCATTTCAGTGAAGCCGGGCTCTATTCGGGAATCTATGCTACAGACTGGAGCTGGGCCTCCCTTTGGATGGATTTCAATAATGACGGGTCAAAGGACCTCTTTATTTCCAACGGGATACCCAAGCGGCTGAATGATATGGACTATATCAATTTTATCTCCAACGACGAAGTACAGCAAAAGATACGCAACAACCAGATGGATGATAGGAATATGGCGCTGATCAAAAAATTCCCGGAGATCAAAATACCAAATAAATTCTACCGTAACACAGGAGAATTATTATTCCAGGATATAAAAGACAGCATTGCCAATGATCAGCCCTCCTATTCAAATGGCGCTGTTTATACCGACCTGGATAATGACGGAGACCTGGACATTGTAGTCAATAATATTGATGACCCTGTTCTGTTGTATGAGAACACCTGTAACAACAATTCCAGGAAGACCTTTGCGGAAATAAAACTTAACGGACCTGAAAAGAACGGGAATGCTGTAGGAGCAAAGATTGTACTGTTTTCCGGGAGCAGTATAATGACCTATGATAACTACCCGGTAAGAGGATTCCTTTCGTCTATGCAGTCTCCTTTACACCTGGGGTTGAATAATAAAAAAATTGATTCAGCTTTTTTGATATGGCCTGATAACTCCTGTCAGCCTGTGAAAATAGATACCAACAAAATTCAGTCATACAAATATGCAGCAGGGTTACCTGTATTCGATTACTCCGGGATCACTGCATTCATCAAAAATAAAATCAGGGTGGCAGAAGATATTACAGCCTCAACGGGAATTCAATATCTGCACCGGGAGAACACATTCAATGAGTTTAACAGGGAACCATTAATTCCTCATTGGGTATCAACAGAAGGCCCTGCACTGGCAGTGACCGATATCAATAAAGATGGGCTGGATGATATATTCATCGGGGCGTCAAAAAACCTCCACAATGCAATATTTCTTCAGCGCCCCGGCGGTAAATTTTACCAGGCACAACAATCTGCTTTGTTTGCTGACAGTACGTATGAAGATGCAGATGCAATATGGGCTGATGTGAATAATGACGCCTGCCCGGATCTGATAATTGCAAGCGGAGGCAATGAATATTACGGGCAGGACAGGTATTTGTTGCCCCGGATATATCTGAATGATGGAAAGGGAATACTTACAAAGAAAGAAGATGCTTTCAGGGATATCTATATGACCGCTTCATGTGTAGTGGCTAATGATTTTAACGCAGACGGTTTCATAGACCTTTTCATCGGTG
Source organism: Chitinophagaceae bacterium (assembly GCA_016787135.1). Lineage (GTDB taxonomy): Bacteria > Bacteroidota > Bacteroidia > Chitinophagales > Chitinophagaceae > VBAT01. The sequence continues at coordinate 31,905 of JAEUVK010000066.1, forward strand.
GCAGGGCTGTTCCCTGGGCCTATGGAGAAATACCGCGGTCATTTTTGTTACAGAATGATGGTACAGGAAAGTTCACTGATGTGACGGAAAAATATGCCGCCGGGCTGGCAAAGATCGGCATGGTTACAAAAGCTGTGTGGTTTGATATAGATAAAGACAATCAGACAGATCTACTTGTATCCTGTGAATGGGGAGGTATCTATGCATTTATCAATGACAAAGGTCAGTTCCGCAAAAAAGTACTGACAGATAAAAAAGGCTGGTGGAATTTTGTTTTTCCTTTTGATGCAGACGGAGATGGCGATATTGATCTTGTGGCCGGGAACCTGGGACTTAATAGCCGTTTGAAGGCCACTGGTAAACAGCCTGTAAATATGTATTTCAATGACTTTGATGATAACGGTAAAAAGGAGCAGGTACTTACATATTTTGTCGGGGGAAAAGAAGTGCCATTTTCCAGCAAAGATGATCTGCAAAAGCAAATGCCTGCCCTGAAAAAAAAGTTTTTGTATGCTGAGGACTTTGCAAGATCATCTTTAGAAAAGATTTTTTCCAAAGAGAAACTGAATACTGCGGAAGTACTGTCAGCTGATTATTTTTCAAACACTATACTGATCAACCGGGGCAACCTGGATTTTATGGCAATGCCGCTTCCATGGGAAGCACAACTTACGTCTTACCGGGACGCCGCTGTTATTGATGCCAATAATGACGAACTTCCTGACATCATGCTTGCAGGTAATTATTACAGCAATAATATACAGATGGGGAGATATGATGCAGATTATGGCACCATATTGGTCAATAAAGGAGACGGACTGTTTAGCTGTGAAAAAATAAATGGCTTAACGGTTAAAGGGCAGGTTCGTCACATACGACCAGCTACGATAGCCGGCAGGAAATCTTTTGTCCTGTCCAGGAATGATGACAGTGTAATGGTCGTGCGGTTCCGATGATAAAACTGAGATCGATTATCTTATTATACTACGGGATAGTAAATACGTGTCACCCATTTGGAACTATCGGGTTCTTTTGTTCTGTCGCTGATCAGCATTTGAAAAGGGATGGCGATGATCGAACGCTGGTAGTCCAGTATATACTGTTCGAACTGTTTCATCGCAGCTTCTATTTGTCCGGGGCCACCCGCTACTTCACCGGCTAATATGTTGCCATTTTTCATCATCCATTTGGAAGAGATATCGCCATCTTCGGGCAGATCTTTATCTGTCGGCAAGCCTAACTGAACAATATAAGAGCTGCTATCGGCCTTCCGGATATTAAGCATCGGGGAAAATAATTCTTTTGCCCCGCGTACCCGGATATAATTCCTGAGTTTTTCAATGATGGTATAAATTTCCTGAGTTGAAGGATAATGAGATAAGGCCTGTTTGACGGAAACCAGGTGCTGGTATTGTACTTTTTCATTCCGGATATTGATGCCTCCATAGATATTCCTGATGTCGCCCGTGTATTTTTCTAAAGCACTGACAATCTTATCAAATACTTTTTTTATCTCCCTTGCCCGGAAGTAACCTGCTATCCTGCTGAACGGGTTCATTCCGTTATTTACCGATGTTGATAGCTCAATCCCGATCATATCTATTTTATAAGGCACTATTCTTAAAAGGACGCTGTCCGGTTTATTATTTCCTGTTTTAAGCCTGATGATGTCATACATGATCTTTTCTACCTGGAAATTATAGCCTCCGCTAGCCAGCATTATACTGCCATCTTCATTTTTTGAAACGGTGCCCGGCCACCATTTCTGCCAGTTTGTGTCGTTAATGAGGAAACGGAAAACACCTTCCCGGTTGGCATTGTAAGAAACGGCACTGGCTATATTCAGTTTCTCCGGAATAAGAACGTACACTGAAGCAAGAAGGAGAAAAAGAATGGTACCGGCAATCGTAAAAAATCGTTTCATAAAGCAGCAGGTGGTTTCGTTTTATGCATGATCTGCAAAAATAGGTTTGATTGGTACACGTATTGCAAACAATGCAAAAGCAGTGTATTGGGGTGGATCAAACCATCCGATTTTCTCACAGCAAACGTTTGCAAATTATAACCTCCCTGTGCTCTACCAATATGCCCGGACTGTTTTTGTATTTTAACCCATTAAACGATTGCTTATGTCCTTCAAACCCCGGCTTAGTTTCTGGCAGATCATCAATATGAATTTCGGGTTCTTTGGTCTGCAGTACAGTTTCGGTTTGCAACAGGCGAATATGAGTCCCATCTATTCTTATCTCGGGGCTGAAGAAAGCAAATTGCCTTATCTATGGCTGGCGGGTCCGATGACAGGACTGATCGTTCAACCGATCATTGGAGCATTAAGCGATAAAACCATTACGAAATGGGGAAGAAGGACGCCCTATTTCCTGGTTGGCGCTATATTTTGCAGCCTTGCCCTTTTTGCTATGCCGCATAGCAGTACCGTATGGATGGCTGCAAGTATCCTCTGGATATTAGATGCGGCAAATAATATTACACAGGAGCCTTACCGTGCTTTTGTCAGTGATAAACTGGATAAAAGCCAGCATTCGCTTGGATTCTTAACACAAAGCGCTTTTACAGGTTTGGGACAAACACTTTCTTATCTCACGCCTTTTCTTTTGATCAACCTGCTGGCTATTTCTGAAACTTCCAAAGTAGGCAAAATACCGCTTACGACCTATATCGCTTTTATGATCGGGTCTGTTGTTTCTATCGGCTCTATTTTATGGACATTAAAAACAACGAAAGAGATACCATTGACAGAAGAAGAAAAGCAAAAGATCCGGCAATCACCAAAAGGAGTAGGAGCTACATTCCGGGAAATATACCTGGCCTTTAAAGAAATGCCGCTGACCATGAAATTAATGGGGCCGATGATGCTCTTTAGCTGGTACGCTATGTTCATCTACTGGCAATACATTGCTAAATGCTTATCCAAATCATTATACAATACAGTTGATGCAGAAAGCCCTTTATTTCGGAAAGCAGAATTATGGGTGGGGCCTCTGGGCGCTTTTTACAACGGGGTCGCTTTTGTATCTGCATTCGGACTGGCGTGGTTGGCGAGGAAGTATGGACCGAAATACATACACATGGCCTGTCTATTTCTTGCAGGCGCCGGGTTGCTGGCCATTCCGCACATACAGGATAAAAATCTTTTATTCATTCCCATGGTCGGAATGGGATTATCATGGGCGAGCATGATGGGCAATCCATATATTATGCTGGCAGGCAGCATACCCCCCGAAAGGACCGGGGTGTATATGGGTATCTTCAATATGTTCATCGTAATACCCATGCTGCTTGAGACTTTTACCTTTCCTTTATATTATGAATCATGGCTGGGCAACGATTCTACCCATGCTATTACATTAGCAGGAATTCTGCTTATTCTTGCATCACTTTCGGTGTTATTAATAAAAATGAATAAAAGGATGGAGGGGTCGGTTGACGAGATCGTTCACGGCTTGGTTCATTAACAGAAATACAATGAAAAAGATACTTTGTATAGGCGAAGCCCTGATAGATATGATCTGTACAGACAAAGGGAAGTTTTTGGCTGAAGGGCAGCATTTTTTAAAAAAACCCGGAGGAGCGCCTACTAATGTAGCAGCGGCTATAGCTGCATTAGGGGGAAACGTGGAATTGGCTGCAAAAGTAGGGGCAGACCCTTTTGGCAAACACCTGACAGATGTGATGAAATCTTTCGGCGTTTCTGACAAATGGATAATAAAAGATAAAGATCATTTTACTACACTGGCCTTCGTGTCGTTGATGGAGAATGGAGAAAGAGATTTTTATTTTAACCGCGGGGCTGATGGATATTTAAGCCTTACAGAAATTGAAAGTATTGATCTGGATGAGGTTTCTATTATCCACTTCGGTTCTGCTACCGCCTTTTTGCCCGGGCCGCTGCAGGCTGCTTATACAGGGCTGCTGCAACGGGCATTGCAGAAGAATATCTTCATCAGTTTCGATCCTAACTACCGGCACCTGCTTTTCCATGACAGTATGCAATCTTTTGTTGATCAGTCATGGAACTTTCTGCGATCAAGTCATTTTTTTAAGGTAAGTGATGAAGAGGCCATGCTGATCACAGGCGCTTTTTCGGTAAGCGCTGCTGCAAGTATTTTATTAAAAAAAACAAACGCGGTATTCGCTATCACTCTAGGCAAAGAAGGAACAATGCTTGGTTTTAATAATGCAATAGAAATTATTCCCAGCATACCGGTAAAGCCTGTGGATACCACCGGGGCGGGTGATGCTTTCGTAGGTGCAGTATTATATCAATTAAACGCTTATGCTGTTGATAAGATGAAAGGCTTGTCTGCGGACAACTGGAAAAAGATAATACATAATGCCAACAAAGCCGGCGCCCGCACCTGTGAATATCTCGGTGCTATGGAAGCCTTCAAACACCTGAGCAGCGATATCTTTAAATGATTTTTGAGTGTATAACCGGGTATTACATACACGTATCAATGAGATCCTGCACTCCGGTCAGATAGATATTGCAGGCGAGGACAATATGTTCTTTACCCGCTTTATTGCCAATGCCACTGCTATTGATGCATTATTTCATGATATCTATGGTAGCAACCCGGAGAGTCATGAATATTTTGAAAAACTGATCAGTTTACTTACACGATCCTATATCGGAAGACCGGCAGAATTGCGGCAAAGAGATGAAGAAAAAGAAATGAAAGGCAATTGGTTCCTGAGCAACGAAATAACAGGAATGAGTTTATATGTTGACCGTTTCTGCGGAAGTATTAAGAACCTACAAAGCAAACTGGATTACTTCAAAAAACTGGGAGTTAATTTTCTTCACCTGATGCCGGTATTTGAAAGCCCTGAAGGAGAAAGTGATGGTGGCTATGCTGTATCTGATTTCAGGAAAGTAGATAGACGATTCGGAACATTCAATGATCTTCGGAGCCTGCAGCAACACATGCAGCAGGAAGGTATGTACCTGATGCTGGATATAGTACTTAATCACACTTCGCATCATCATGAATGGGCGCAAAAAGCAAAAGGAGGAGATAAAAAATACCAGCGCTATTTCTATATGTATGATGACAGGCGGTTACCTGATGAGTACGACAGAACGATGCCGGAGATATTTCCTGAAAGCTCCCCCGGCAATTTTACCTACGACCCTGAAATGAAGAAATGGGTAATGACGGTTTTTCATCGTTACCAGTGGGACCTGAATTATACCAACCCTGAAGTGTTTTTGGAAATGCTGGATAACATTCTCTTCTATGCCAATTTCGGAGTGGACATTCTGCGCATAGATGCACCGGCCTTCATCTGGAAACAATTGGGCACTCCGTGTCAGAACCTGCCCCAAGCACATACTTTGCTGCGGCTGATCAAACAATGTGTACAGGTAGCAGCGCCGGGTATGGCTTTGTTAGGCGAAGCGATTGTAGCCCCTAAGGAGATCATGAAATATTTCGGCACAGGGTTATATACAGCTAAAGAATGCGACTTTGCTTATAATGCCACACACATGGCATTGCAATGGGATGCACTGGCCACTGCCGATACAAGGGTAATGCTGGCCGCACAACACGAGATATTGCAAAAGCCTTATGGTACTTCCTGGATTACTTATACGCGTTGTCATGATGATATCGGATTAGGGTATGATGATTATATGATAAAGCAGGCAGGCTTCAATCCATTTGAACACCGGCGGTTCTTAAAGGAGTATTATTCAGGCAATCATTCCAATACACCGGCAAAAGGGGCATTGTTCTCAGTCAATCCTAAAACAAATGATGCCCGCATCAGCGGTTCACTGGCCTCATTATGTGGATTGGAAAAGGCCATCGGCGCCAAAGATGAAGTAGCCATTGATTATGCTATCCGCCGTATCATCCTGATGCAGGCGCATAGTTTTTTTATCGGTGGTGTACCGATGATATTTTATGGCGATGAGGCGGGTTATACCAATGACTATTCCTATCTGAACGATCCGGGCAAAAGCTATGACAACCGCTGGATGCATCGTCCGGTCATCGACTGGAAAAAGAATGCAAACATCGACAGGGAAGACACGGTTGAGCAGAGGATCTTCTCTGCTACACAAAAGCTCATCAGCCTGCGCAGGAAAATATTTGCGGTGGGCGACTATAAGAATCTGACCTGGATGACGCCGCATAATATACATGTGGCTGGTTACCTCCGCACTTTCGAAGAGCAGAAATTATATTGCCTGTTTAATTTCCTGGATAAGCCTTCTTATCTTACCTGGCATGCGTTCAAGGAGCATGGGGCAGAACCCCGTATATTATTCGACCATTGGCAGCAAAAAGAAATGCATGTCGGTTATGATCATGAGTACCTGGTGATAGAGCCGTATCAATTCCTGTTACTGGAAGTGAAGTAGAGATCATTTAGTGGCGCCATATTTCTTTATCAGCGCCAGCAACACCCCATTGGTCCAGCCAAAGCCATCTTGTCCGGCATATTCACCACCGCCTGCTTCTAAGTCAGTATCCACTACATTGTATTTTTCCATCAGTTTGCCGGTGCGTTTGAATACATCTGTATTTAAACAGATCCATCGTTTGGCAATTTCAGCAGCCAGTTCATGATGCCCGTAATTTTCTAACCCGGTTATTGTCATCCATTGCAAAGGGGCCCATCCGTTAGGGGCATCCCATTGTTGACTGGTTGTTTCTAACGTGCTGACAACACCTCCGGGTTTCAAAAATCTTTCTAGGATGGTAGCAGCCACTTTCTTTGCCTGTTCTTCAGTGGATATCTTGAAAAATAACGGCATCATTCCGGCTAATGTCAGTGTTTCCTTATGTTTATTGCCGGCCACATCATAGTCTGTGTAGAATCCTTTTCCATCATTCCAGCAATACTTTTGTATTGATAATTTTCTTTTTGCTGCCAATGACTGGTATCGTTCAGCTTTTTGGCCATCCTCTTTTAACTGGTAGGCCTCCGCAATGGTCTTTTCCAAATGCCACAAAAGGGAATTCAAATCAACGGGAACTATATCGGTTGTATGAATACTTGCAAAGGAATGTACATCTTTGAACCAGCGGCAGCTATAGTCCCATCCTGATTCAGCGCCGGCCCGTAAATGGCGATACAGGTTCATGGGTCTTTGTTCTGTCAGTAATGCCAGTTCCACATCTTCCCGGTATGATTCAGGCCTTGGCGTATCATTCTCATCCCAATAGCGATTCATGACCTCGCCACCGGGCATTTTTACAACATGATGAGCAGTAGTATTGGTTGCAGTCAGTTCGTCTGCTCCTTTCATCCAGAACCGGTATTCTTTTTCCATCTCCTGCAGGTATGTGATCAAGACATCTTTTCCTTTTATTCCTGCCAGCAATTGTATCATCAATGAATAGAATGGCGGCTGTGAACGCCCGATAAAATAGCTCCGGTTGCCATTCGGTATATAACCAAGCATATTGATCAAGTAGGAAAAATTTTTTACCATATTCTCCAGCATCACGTATTTACCCGACGCTTCAAGACCGAGCATGGTAAAATAACTGTCCCAGTAATAGATCTCGCCGAACCTTCCGCCGGGAACAATGTAGGGCCAGGGAAGAGGGATCAGTGTACCTCCTATTGTATCCGGTTGCCGGGTCAGCACATTCCATAGTGTTTCGATATTTTCTTCTACCGACTGGCTGGTATCACTGTGATAGTTGTTGGAGTGAGGGACCGGGAGTTCAAAATTTTCCAGTATGAATGTTTTCAGATCGAACCCGGGATGATCCTTTAGCAGGATATATTTTTTAAGTATCTCTTCTTCCGGAGACCTGGCCACGCAATCAACAAATGTTTTTCCGTCAGCAAAAAGCCGGCTCATCTGAACATCTTCAAAAAGAGAGGAGACCTGATATGCTTTTGTATCTGGCATGCGTATTATAGTTAACCTTGTTAACCTGCTGTTGCTGTGTTTTTCTTTTGTACCCGGTAAAAGAGAAACAGGCAAAATAACAGAACGGACATGGGAACAAGGGAAAAATAAAAAGCTTTCTGGCCACCGATATTCTTAAACAGATATCCCACCAACCTTGAACCTAATGTACCGCCAATAGCGGAAAAGAAAACCAGTAAGGATGCCATCGGGCTATGCAATACTTTTTCTGTAGAGCTTAGAACAAACGAGTTTACCAAAGGGTAAATAGGAGCGAGGAATAAGCCGATGAGAGGAAAAACGTACGCTATCATGGGCACATCGTTCAGTGTTTCGATCTTTTTGGGCTCAAGGTGCTGTGTTTGCGGAAGCACGAATACTACCATAGAGGCGGCGCCTATGAGGCAGACAGCAAGAATGACATACCAGGATATTTTTTTCACCAGTAAAGAAGACAGGTATCTTCCAAGAGCAATGGACAACATCAGTATCACCGCCATATATACGCTGGTCTTTTCGGGAAGATGCAGTACTTTTTCGTTGAATGAAGGAAGCCAGCTCATGATACCTTGCTCTGTCATCACATACAAAAAAGCAGTAACGGCAAAAATGATGACCAATGGACGGTTCAGCAATTTTATCATTTCTGTAAAATCTTTAGCGACAGAAGAACCGGGCATCTCGTATCGTATGTTAAAAGCAGAGAATAGTAAGATGAGGAATGAAACGGCAATAACCCCTGCCAGCAGCAGGTAGATACGTAGCCAGGCATCTGGATCAGTGTCACTATAAAAAAATGGGAAAGCAATAAAGCCGGTAGCGATACCGATCATAAAAAAACTTTCAATGGAGCTTAATACACTCTTGTGCTCTTTATCATTGGTCGTGATCAAACCGATCAGTGAATAGACAGATACCTTGATGATAGCGAAGGAAATTCCCACACAGGCAAAGAGAATCCTGACAGATGTAAAGGAATTGCCCCAATACATTCCAAGACAGCCAGCAAAGACAAGTGCCAATGCGATCAGCATTCCTTTTTTATACCCAAGCCGTGGAAGGAAAGAGCCTACGAGGAAGGATACAAAAGCAATGGACAGGTCCTTGAATGCTTCCAGGGAACTGGCTGTTATTTCATCTACATGGTATCTGTTCTGTGATTTCTGAATAAGGATGCCTACGCTGTTCAGCAATATGGCAAAAACGAAATAATTAAGAAATAGTGATAGCCTGATCTTGAAGTTGGACATGCAGCAATCGGTTGATTAATGATTTACCCGGGCGTATCATTCTAAAATAATGCACTCCAAAATGAAAGAAAAGTAAACGAAAAAACTATAACGTTTGCGGTGTAAAAAAGATGCTTTTTGAAACAACAACCGGCCAGCTCAAAGCGAACCGCCTTCGATCAGCAATGATTCGACGGTCACTTCTTCCGGTGTGTGGTCGTTCCGCAGGCAGGAAAGCATCTGGGCAAAAGCGAGTTTGCCTAATTTAAACCCGCTTGTTTCCACATAAGTTATTTTGGGATCATATAATGTTGGGAAAAGTCCATTACTGATGCCGATTACTCCGATATCATCGGGTACTTTCAGTTTCAGTTTATGAATAGCATACATTACCCCGATCAGTATCTGGTCGCCCATGCAAAAGATGGCATCGGGTCTGTTCTTACCTTTCAATATTTCCAAAGCCACTCTTTTGGATTCATTGATCGTTTCCGGGTAATCAATGGTAAGTTTCGTTTTGGGGGCATGCTTTTCGAAGGTCTCTTTGAAAGAGGCACAGCGGATCTTTGTAATGCTGAGATGGGGATGGCCAAATAACCCAAGCACCCTCTTCTTTTTCTTTTCAATGATGGCTTCCGCAGCGATCCTGGCAGCTTCTGCATCTGCCAGGCATACTTTATGATAACCTTCCACTTCCGCTACCCGGTCAATGAAGACTACCGGTATCTTTTGTTCTTCCAGTTTGCGGAAGGGGGTCATATCTTCTGTTTCTATTGAAATGGAAGCAAACAACCCCATCACCATATTTTTCCTGAACAGGTGGAGGTTGGCAGTTTCTATCTGCGCTTTGTCCCTCGATTGCATTATCATTACCGAATAGCCATGCAGCCTTGCATCTTCTTCTACGGCAGCGATGAATGAATCATAGAAAAAATTATCAATGGATGGGACCAGTATGCCGAGCAAATTGCTCTGGCGGGTACGTAGCTGTACGGCATAATTATTCGGCTCATACTCCAGTGCCGTTGCCAGTTCTTTTACTTTTGTCTTGGTATTCTCTGAAATATCCGGGTGGTCTTTCAATGCCCGGGACACAGTAGAAATACTGATGCCGAGCACTTCAGACAATTTTTTCAAGGTGCTTTGCTGCATTCTTTAGGGTTTAAGCAATCGTTCGTCAAAATAGGCTTTTTAAAGTTAATGCTTTTCTTTTTGGATTGAGTTGTTTTAAGCAGGATCCCTGCATGAAAAAAAAAGGCGTCGTAAAGAATTACAACGCCGCGTTTATGCTTATAGTCTGAAATGTTTATCCTCCGTCTGTCATGGCCCTTTGTACGGCATAGTTACCTACATTCTTTCCAACGGTCAGACCTACCTCACAATCGGCGCGGTAATGTATGCCTCCGTAAAGTCTTGATAAGGCCGCTTCCATTGCCATTGCCTCATAAGCAGGCTTTCTTTCTGGGATAATATACCCAAGAATAGCAGCAGCAGCCCCGCTGAAGGTAGAATGACCTGAAATATAAGAAGGGAAATTCGGCATACCTGTAAGCGTTTTGATGCTGGGATCAAGTTGCGATGGTCGCGGATTAAAGTAATAGAATTTGGTATCCCATGTCACAATTGCTGCATCCATTTCGGCCATATTCAACAGGGCAAGGTTGCGTGCCCAGCGTACCTCACTAAAGTTCTTTTGAATAAAATCTGCAGCTGCTATTTCATTCCAATGTCCCGGGGGTGTAGAAGTAGCTATGCCATCAGCCCAGAAATGGACCTTTTCAATATTCTCTCTTTTGGGATTTTTTGTGTAAGAATACACCTCTTCCAGTTCCCTTTTCATTTGCTCGCTGGATGTGGAGGGAGGCGGCCCTGGACGAAGTGAGACAGCCGTAAGTGAATCGAAAAGGAATGTTTTAACCTTACCAAACAATGGGAGCATAGGCGGCCTTTTTGGAGATTCCAGGCTGATCCAGGGCATTTCTCCCCTGGTGATGCAATCTGTTTCAAGTTGGGTCCACACAGTTTGGTTACCTGCAGCGGCGCCGGCACGGTCGCCTCTGGCACGGGTCACAAATTTTTGCGCCACCTGTTTACCCAAAAGTTCACCTGCTTCTAGGTCGCTACGGACATTAGCGCCAGCAATAAGGCGTGATCTTTTATGTTCTTCTACTTTTTGCTGAATAAAATCCTGGTCACCGGGAAACAAAAGTTTCATCAATTCGGCAGCCGCACCTGCTACTACGGCATCTTCTGACGGGTAAGAAGGAAGATCAGATTGCGGTATCAGCACCTGCAGTGTATTATCCACTTTATAAGGAGCCGGACGATTATATAATTTTTTATAATGCCAGGCTGCTACTAATGCATCATACTGTGCCGCGCTGACATAGGCATAGGCTCTTGCTGCATACGGCGGGTTAGCAAAAGGGAATTGTGGATACGCCAGCGGGTTATTTGCATTAGGAAAAGGATAAGTGCCATCTGCATTCTGGTAAGGGGGTAAATTATGTTTGGCAACCAGTTCCCTTAAAATTTCATTCCAGCGCAACACTGCACCGGCGCTCCAATATTTAACTATTCTCTTTTCTTCACCGGTAAGTTCAGCCTGCCAGGTTTTTATTTCATTGATCTGTGCGATATAGTCAGGTACTGTGGTTGCTATCGGGGCTGCCACCGGAAATTCTGTTGGCGCAGTCAGTAATACTGGTTTCCAGGTACCGGCATTAATATCAATATTGGCAGGATTTAATGCAGGAATATCATCCGTTCTGTTCTCTACTTCTTTGCTGCACCCGGTCAATAATAAAGCAACGGCTGCCAGAAAAGTTATCGGGGAGAAGAATATTTTTTTCATATTAGTTGGTTTTAGCAGCAGTTTTTGCTTTAGGTGAAAAATCAAGCACATAAAAGAAAGAGCCATATACCGTAGTGGACTGGCCCATGTTTCTTCCGGCCACGGTAGTATTGCCACCACCCACGATGGATAATTCAGGTAACGAGGGGATGACATACTTAATATTTACGCCAACGGTAGTCGCATTCATCTTGTTACTTGGGAAGGGCATGTTGTTCCGTGTGATGTCGAAACCACCAAGTGTGTTCCATTGATTCGCTACTGCTTCGGCTATCCATCTGTGATTCCTGAAACCTGCACGAAAATTCCAGTTCATTCCATCTGGCATTTCCACCTCGTTGGTATAATGCATTTCAGTAGTGTAATAGGAGGTGCGGTCAATTTTGATTTTGTCCCGGAATACATACGTGCCGGAAAGAGTGGCAAACAGATCCCCTTTTTGATAATCTGCCATCAGCCTGGCAGAGGCTGCTTTGCTTCTTAGCCCGATTGATAGAGGTAAAAAGTCGGCTACATAATCACTGAGCGGGAATGATACACCGCCAATGGCAAAAAGTGAAAGTTTCCCATCACCAACCTTTTTTTGAACGGGCCTCCATTTCAGGAATAAACTCAGGTCCTGGATGCCATCCAGGCCATGTAATGTTCCGGCGGATGCTTTGGTTTTTACATAGGGCACACTGAATAATGCGTTCAATTTACGGGTGATCCCGTAATTACCCATCAGGCCAAACATCTGCGTGGATACTTTTCCAATATTGAGATTCTCTCTTTTCAATGTGCCTTCCCAGTAATTTTTCCAACTGCTGTAGCTATACATGGGACCAACACAAAAGGCATTTTTTTCCATCATGATAGCATCGATATCAGTCTGGGCGTTTGATGGCGTTGAACAGACAAGAAGAAGAGCAGAAAAAAGAAACTTCTCCCTGTATTTTAGTATATAATTTTTCATAAACAGTTTTTGTTGATTGATGACACACTACTATTTTCTCATTCTCAGCCGGCCAATGATAAAATTGCCGACCCTTCTTCCATAATCTGTACTGATGATGCAGGAATTATGGAAATGGAGACCGCCATAAAAGCGGGCCCAGTTGTTTTCAATCGCTGCGTCCCTGAAAGATTTGAATGACCTGCTTTTGATCCCAAACTCCAGTTCTGATGTATCTGTATAGGCAAAATTGTCGCCGAATACATGTGTCAATGCCTCGGCATTGGCAGAAGAAATGGTAGAATGACCGCAGGTATATTCAGGGAATGGCGGCGTCTGGAGGTAAGGTCTCCAGTCCTGGTCTATGTATTTGTTGATGACTGTTTCCGGCCGGGCATAATTACTCCTGTACTTTTCATCCCAGCAATGAATAAAGGCATCGAACTGTGTGATCGCCATAATAGCATACGCATAGACGGTAGCAGCAAAATCGTAATTCGCCTTTTGCGCAGCAATACCCACGATGCTCATCCAGTGACCGGGAGGCGAAAACTTCTTCGTTCCAAACATGACATGTCCGCTTACGTTCAGCTTGAATGGATTGTCGTCCCAGAAATCAGCAATATGCTTTTGCTCATCACTCAGACTATCGACTGCATTTTTAATGGAGATCACTTCCTGGTAATATTTACTGTTTTTGTCTTTGATATTGAAAACAGGGGGACGCGGAGGTGTGAATTCGGAAGCACTATCCAGAACCAGCGTCCTGATTTTATTCCAGTGTGGCTCCATCGCCTGCGTATATGCAGGCGGAGTAGGGATCCAGCGGCCGGGAGTATCGATCACATTATACTTCGGGAATGTTCTTGTCTGCAGGTAATTATCCTTCTTGCTCCATTTGAGAATAACGGCGGAAACAGTATCTGCAAAGGCTACAGTATTTTTAAAAACATCTCCGGGCATTCCATGATCTTTGGCCAGTTCTTTTAAGCTGTCGGTATAGTACGACATACTGCCTTCGGGAAACGTAACGGCTTCGCCGAGTTTTGAGAAAGCAAGGATAGCTGCAAATTCAACATCTATTTTCTTACCTGTCTCAGGTTTCGGAACACTACTTAAGCCATGAAGCTGACCGGATAACGACTCATATTTATCCGGGTAGCCGCCTGCTATCACTTCATAGGCGGCCACACTGGCGTACATATAATTTCTGGAAGCAACGATCGGGCTGAAATTATTTCCCATGACAACGCTGTTCAGTTCATGTACGGTATTAGAGAACAAGATTGGATCGTGAACGATCTTTTCGTAATCGTTTTTTTGATTGCAGGATACTGCCACAAGCAATCCTGCAATAGCTGCAAAAGCTATGCGCATATTAAATCAATTAATAAAATGAAAATAGTGAGTGAATGAAAGCGTTGACCGGTGACGATTTACTTTTCAGCATTCCGGCGGCTGATGGGGAGTGTTTGCTGCGATTTTTGGCAGCAATGAGCTATTATGTGAAAAGATGTTTTTGTTAAACGAAGCAAACAAATGAGAGTGATAGGATTGATTATGGTCATCATAATCACTCAATATACTTTTGGAAAGCGGGCCAGGTGCCTTTTTTGATTGCCCTGAATGATCCATGTCCGCAGAGCTGTTAGCTTTTGCTATATCATTCTGAATAGATCTTAATTGTTGTTTGGATTCATTAGGGATACATTTGAAAATTACGATATCCCCTTCTATTTTCTTTTTTACATATGTATAAGAAATACCGTCAATTTCTATTTGTCCGTAATGTCTTTCGTATTCAGTAAAACGCTGCTGGTAAGGCATGTTCAGCGCTACTTTTATTTCGATCAGTTGTGTTTCATCGTATTCATCATTGTCGAGGAGAGATTCCAGTTTGCGGTCTGCATGTTGCTGGAGCAAAGGAAACAGAAGCCTGTAACCGCCGAGGTTAAAGAATAATATAGCAATCAGCAATATGGCAGCAGTCTTTCTCAATCGTCAGCTTAGGGTCACAAGTTAACCTGATTATCTGAAAAACAAATATGACAGGCCAAAAATCCGGGAAGCTGCTTTGCTATTTATTCACTGCAAACGTTTTCTTCTCCGGCCCGGCGCCTGTAATAGTCAGTTTTTTCCAATGAGCTGGTAAAGCTGACTTTATTTGTATCAAACCCTTAGGTGTTATTTCAATACCACCAAATCCCATTAATATGCTTTGCAAAATACCCCCTGCTCCTGTGGCAAAGTAAGGATTGGTTCCTCCCCTGGTCTCTGCTATCACCCGGAAGGGAGGATTAAGATTTGGCAGATAAGCATCCTTGAACCAGTGATATGCTTTTTCTCCATCGCCCAGTCTTGCATACAGCGTTGTAAAAACAGCCTGTGTCATAGCCGGAGTGCCTTCAATAGGTACTTTTGTTTCATAATACTCCAGATCTTTCCTGATCTGTTTCGGATCCGTTATTTCTTTTAGCGGATAGGCGAGCAGGTTCACATCGGCTTGTTTGATACCTTCTCCATTATAAGCAGCATGTTCTTTTGTTACTCCATCAGCAAATTTCAATATGGGAATATTATTGGCAACATTCATCCAGTCGCCATCAGGAGTAAGACCCAGCACTTTTGCTGCTTCGGTGGCAAATTGAAGATTCGCTTTTGCAGCCGCATTGGTGAAAGCGTTGTTATCGACATTCTCCGCCCATTCATCAGCCGCTACAACATTTTTTATGTCATATTTACCGGGCCCGTTTCTTTCCACCCTGCTTGTCCAGAAGTTGGCCGTTTCCGATAGTATCGGCCAACCTTTTTCTTTCAGCCAAGTTTTATCCTGTGTAACACAATAATAATTCCAGGCAGCAATGGCAACACATGCCGTAATGTGATGCTCAAACGGGCCACTCAATGCCCATACCGGTGTTTCTTCTACTCCTGTCTCAGCACTTTCCCATGGATACATCGCCCCTTTATATCCTTTGCTGAATGCATTTCGTTTGGCAGCTTCTAATCTTTGAAACCGGTACTCGATCATACTCTTTGCCAGCTCAGGATGTAATACCAGTAGGGCAGGATACATCCACAATTCTGTGTCCCAGAACACATGACCATTATATCCAAGCCCGCTTAATCCCATCGGCGAAGGAGATAAAGCGGTCCCTTCCCTGCTGAAGGAATATAAATGGTATAACATGCTGTGTACATCCTGCTGTGCCTGCAGATCTCCTTCAATCGTGATGTCGCTTTTCCATAGTTCATCCCATGCTTTTTTATGAAAGCTGATCAATCTTTCCCGGCCTTCCAGTTTGGCAAAGATGGCCGAACGTTCCGCTTCGTTCAGCGGATCGTCGTGGTGTGCAGAAGTGATAGAAGATCCGGCAATGGAGAATCTGTATGTCTCCCCTGCATTGATCTTTCTGGTGAATTTCATCAGGTGCATATTATTATCCCACATTTCATGTATCACTCTTGGTTCTTGACCATGCTTTTCATTAAAAAGAAAGGTATTGGATGCGCACATCAGTAATTTACCGGCCGGACTTTTGGCTGATGATGTAAGCAAACTGATTACAACATGTGGCCTGTCTATTTCATTGTAGTAATTCTGTACATCCTTCAATGCGTCCGGGGCTTCCATTACACTGGCTCCGCTAATACTTATGTCTCTTTTAGCCGTGATCGTTACGTCCATTAGTACTGTATAAGGAAGATGACGCAATGAATAGTAAGTGTAGCTGACCGAAGCTTTGTCGGTGTATTCAAATTTTGAAGTGAAATTAGCATACCGCATGTCCAGTTCCTGCTGCATATCCTTTGCATCTCCACCGTTGATACGGTGGCCATCAACTTCCAGGTACATGTTCAGCAGGTTGAAACTTCTGAGGAAATTGCTGACCCGCCCTCTTCCATAAAGGTCATAGGCACCCGCCAGTACCACATCTTTGACTCTAAATGGTTCCGGTGAAGAGACAATCCCGATCATGCCGTTGGCTACCGTGATACCATAATACGCAGAGGGGTCGATAACAGGGGCAGAAATTTTCCATGGATCTGGTTGCGAGGCAGCAGCAAAAGAAAAAATGAAGCCGAGCAGTATTATTAGGAATCTTTGAGCAAGCATATGAGCAGTTTTCGTTAGTAATTGATTATAAATATCCTATATCGGTTTGAATATCGGAAAACCCCAAACGATTGCAGTTGATAATTTTCATAGAGCAAATCTGACCAGGTCTGCCGGCATGGAAAATAACCGGGTTGAGGGAAATTATTTTTTTATAATTAAAAAAGTCTTAACATTGTGTCTTCAATACACATTACGAGTATTGATCTAACTGAATTGCTTAACTATTAATGATTGCTTATGTCCTGCAAAAAAATGCTAAAGGCAAGCGTATTGTTTACCTTCCTTTTGCTCTCTCATCTTCTCTCTTATTCCCAAGACAAAGTGATTACCGGAAAAGTGACCGACTCCAAAGATGGATCAGGGCTTGCTGGTGTTACGGTTGTTCCGAAAGGAGGTACAGGTGGCACACAAACCGTTAATGATGGTTCTTACCGGCTCACGGTTGGGCCTTCCGTGACAGTACTCATTTTTTCTTCCGTTGGCTTTGTGACCCAGGAGATCAATATTGCCGGAAGAACGTCAATTGATGTTTCGATGGCATTGAATAACACATCACTTGGTGAAGTGGTAGTGATTGGTTACGGAACAACCAGGAAAAAGGACCTGACAGGGTCGGTAACTGTTATTGGTGAAAAAGATTTCCAGAAAGGAAATATTACTACACCGGAACAACTTATTGCCGGAAGAGTAGCGGGTGTGCAAATTACATCCAATGGAGGTGCCCCGGGTGCCGGAAGTACAATACGTATCCGTGGCGGTGCTTCACTGAATGCGAGTAATGATCCGCTGATAGTAGTAGATGGTGTACCTGTCGATAATGGCGGTATTTCAGGTGCCGCGAATGCGCTGGCCCTGATCAATCCGAATGACATTGAATCCTTCAATGTGCTGAAAGATGCTTCCGCCACAGCCATCTACGGCGCCAGAGCTTCAAACGGGGTTATTATCATCACCACCAAAAAAGGAAGAAGCGGTAAACCTAAATTCAATTTCAATACGCAATTATCATTATCTACTTTGCCTAAAAAAGCAGATGTACTTTCTCCGACAGAGTTCAGGGCTTATGTAAATGCAAATGGTACACCCGCTCAAATTGGTTTGCTTGGCAGCGCCAACACAGATTGGCAGGATGCGATCTATGACAATGCGATTTCAACAGATAATAACCTGAGTGTTTCCGGTGCTTATAAGAAAATTCCTTACAGGCTGTCCATTGGTTTTTTAAGCCAGGATGGAATCCTGATAACAGGGAATATGAAAAGAAAATCGGCTTCCCTTAACCTGAACCCAAAATTGTTCCAGGACCATCTGAGAATCGATTTCAATGTAAAAGGCTCTATCAATAATTCAAGGTTTGCGGATGAAGGCGCTATCGGTAATGCGGTACGGTTTGATCCTACCAAGCCCGTAAAATCTTCAGATAAAAGGTATGGTGGCTATTTTGAATGGCTGGACCCGTCTTCAACGACCGGTTTGCGTGACCTGGCTCCGTTGAACCCGGTAGGCCTGTTGGAGCAAAGAACAGATAAAAGTGAAGTAAGAAGAAGTATCGGTAACATGAAGCTGGATTATAAGCTTCATTTCTTACCCGATCTTCATTTAGTGGTGAACCTCGGTTATGATATCTCCACCGGTGAAGGAACTGTTTATATCCCCGACAGTGCAGCTTCATCTTATCGCCGCTCTCCTGACGCTAAACACGGAGGCGTAGATAACAGGTACCTTCAGAAAAAGGCGAATACGCTGCTGGAGACTTATTTTAATTATGTAAAGGACATTAAATCTATCAATAGCCGTATCGATTTTACCGGTGGATATACTTACCAGAAATTCATGACCCATGTAATCAACGCGGAGAAAGACCCTAATGGTAAACTGTATCAGAAAGCCGATGGAACGCTTGATACGATACCCACAACCGGCCAACGCTATACGGGATTCAGTGATATGACGACCGACGGTTACATTATGTCATGGCCTACCAATCCATTTGACAAACCGAAGGCGTATCTGATCTCTCTGTTTGGCAGATTAAACTACTCTTTCAAAGATAAGTTCCTGCTTACCGGTACGATCCGTCGCGACGCATCTAGTAAATTCTCCGAAGACAACTGGATTGGCTGGTTCCCGTCCGCAGCATTTGCCTGGAAACTGAAACAGGAATCATTTATGAGGAACTCCCGGGTGATAAGCGATCTGAAACTCAGGTTAGGCTATGGTATCACCGGTCAGCAGGATGGGATCGGGTATTATGATTATCTCGCCAGGTATTCCCAGGCTAACAACAGGGCGCAATACCAGTTTGGTAATACCTATTATCAGCCTTACCGTCCGGAAGGGTATAACGACCGCTTGAAATGGGAGGAAACAACTACTTATAATGCCGGTATCGATTTTGGATTTTTAAATAACAGAATCACCGGTAGCGTGGATGTTTACCTGAAGCAAACCAAGGATCTTCTTAGCGTGATAGATCAGCCGGCAGGTACTAATTTCTCCAATAAGATACTGGCCAATATTGGTACCATGGAAAACCGCGGTGTTGAGTTTACCCTTAACACACAACCAGTCAACACTAAAAACGTAAGCTGGGATCTTGGTTTTAATATTACTTATAATAAGAATGAGATCACCAAGCTAACATTTACCAATGACCCGAATTTCCCGGGTAATCTGACGGGTGGTATAGCAGGTGGTGTGGGTAGCACTATCCAGATACATAGTGTAAGCTATCCCAAGAGCTCTTTCTATGTGTACAAACAGATCTATGATAAAGATGGCAGGCCTATTGAAGGATTGTTTGAAGATCTCGATCGTAACGGGCTGATCAACGTAGATGACCTGTATCGCTACAAGAGCCCTGACCCGACAGTTTTCCTCGGAGCTTATTCTACGGTTAACTATAAAAAGTGGTCAGCAGGATTCTCACTCCGGGCAAACATCAATAACTATATGTACAATAACAGGTTCTCCAATACGGGTGTCAAAAGAAATATTATTGACCCGCTTGGATTCCTGGCCAATGGTTCAAGAAACCTGCTGGAAACCAATTTCACAGGCAATGGCGATACTTACCTGTTGTCAGATTACTATATAGAGAACGCTTCTTTCCTCAGGATGGATAACATTAACATAGGATATAATGCCGGTGACCTGGTAAAAAAGAATACAAATCTGAGGATCGGGGTAAACGTACAGAACGCATTTACCGTTACGAAATATAAAGGAGTGGATCCGGAAGTTTCCGGTGGTATTGATAACAACTTCTATCCACGTCCAAGAATATTCGTTCTCAGCCTGAATCTTGATTTCTAAAAAAATGATTGCTTAAAATAATTGCAACATGAAAAAATTAATTTTTAATAGTAGCGCCATCTTCGGCCTGGTTGCTTTACTGGCACTGTCATCCTGCTTAAAGCATCCGAATGAGTTGCCTACTAACGATGTAACATCTGAAACTGTTTATGCCACACCTGCAGGATACAAGCAAGTGCTGGCTAAAGTATATGGCAGTTTTGCATTGACAGGAAATTCCGGTCCTGCAGGTAACGGCGATGTACAGGGTATTGATGAAGGGTTCTCTGATTTCTACCGTTTGTTCTGGAAAGCGCAGGAATTAAGCACCGATGAAGCGGTGATCTCCTGGGGCGACGTAGGTATTCAGGATTTTCACAGGATGAACTGGACCTCTAATAATAGCTTCCTGACAGGTCTTTATTATCGCAGCATGTATCAAATCACGCTGTGTAATGAATTCATCAGACAGGCCGCAGATGATAAGCTAAGCGCAAGAGGTATCAGCGGAGGTGAAGCAGATAACATCCGCCAGTATGCAAGAGAAGCAAGATTTCTCCGTGCTTTTCAATACTGGGTGCTGATGGATCTTTATGGCAACCCTCCTTTTGCAACAGAAACAACCACTATCGGTGGTGCACCTCCCCCACAAGCGAAGCGAAGCGAAATTTTTACTTATATAGAAAGCGAGCTGAAAGCTCTCGAGACAAACCCAAACATGCCGGGCGCCAGAGCCAATGAATATGGCCGGGTAGATAAGGCAGCCGTCTGGGCTTTGCTCGCCCGCCTGTATCTTAATGCACAGGTGTATAACCAGGATCCTGTTACCGGTACTCCGGGACCGGAAAGATTTAGCGATGCGGCCACTTATGCTAAAAATGTGATCGATGCCGGTTATTCGCTTGTCACTAACTATCCCTGGCTAATGCGTGCCGATAATGACCTGAATAAAAGTGAATTTATTTTCACTATTAATTATGATGGCTTAAGAACACAGGGCTATGGCGGTACAACATTCCTTTCACATGCATGCGTAGGTGGTTCAATGCCTGCTTCCACTTTTGGTATAGCTGGCGGCTGGAGCGGAACCAGGACAACAAAAAATCTTCCAGCACTGTTTCCTGATGTGACCGGCACTGCTGATAAGAGAGCCCAATTCTATACAACAGGGCAAAGCCTGGAGATCGGTGATCTGACAGCGTTCATTGATGGATATGCCGTCACAAAATACCGGAATGTAAAAAGAGATGGATCGGCAGGATCAAGCCAGGATTTTTCTGATATCGATATGCCTTTGTTCCGTTTACCTGAAATGTATTTGATCTATGCAGAGTCAGTAATACGGAAGCCCGCAGCAGGCAATGCCGCTACAGCTTTGGGTTATATTAATAAAATGCGTGGCCGTGCTTATGCCAACGACCCTAACAGCACAGCAGGCAATATCAGTTCAGGAGAAATGACACTTGATTTTATTCTTGATGAAAGAGCAAGAGAATTATACTGGGAAGGATTCCGTCGTACCGATCTTATCAGGTACAACAGGTTTACAGAAGGCGCTTATTTGTGGCCATGGAAAGGTGGTGTAAGCTCAGGAACCGGAGTGGCTTCTTATCGTAAGCTTTATCCTATTCCTTCCAGAGACCTGAACTCGAATACAAACCTTGTGCAAAACCCCGGTTATTAATATCACCAAATAATTTATTGTATATGAAAAATAGATTGCTTTTCATTTTCCCTGCGATGCTGCTGTTGTTGCTGACTGCATGCACCAAGGATGAGAACAAAATATATTACGAGGAAGGCACTGCGCCTGTCCTCACGGCATCATCCACTACGCCGATGGTGCTGCTGAATGCCAATAAAAACAATTTTGCCATCAAGTTCACCTGGACCAATCCTAATTACCGGTTCACCACTGGTATCAGCTCTCAGGATGTCACCTATACCTTACAAGTTGATACAGCCGGTAAGAATTTTACCAGCGCCGGCAAACAGGAAATGACGATCGCTAATGACAACGAAGTGTCGCTGACAGTAAAAGAACTGAATGGTTTTTTGTCAAAAATGGAACTGACAGCAGGCAGAGCGTATAATGTAGAAATAAGGATCAAATCAGCGCTGGTGAATAACAGCGTTCCGCTTTATTCTAATGTTATTAAGATCAATATTACACCTTATCTCGATTTTGCCGTTGAACCTCCCGGCACTTCAGCTAATAACTATAATGACGGGAACTTGTGGGTCATTGGTGACTGCTTTGGTGCCCCCAATTGGACCAATCCGCTTCCTGCTCCACAAGACGTTAATCATAAGTTTACCAGGATAGATGTTCTGCACTATGAATTAACGATCAATTTTGTATCTGGTGGTGGCTATAAAATGATACAAACCCAGGGTGTATGGGGAACGCAATACCATGCGTTGGTAGCCAACACAGCCTTGTCAGGTGATTTCGAAAAAAGAGATGCTGATCCTCAGTTTGCATCGCCGGGTGCTGGCCGATACAAGATCGAAGTCAATTTCCAGACAGGTAAATACAAACTAACACCTCAATAACCACATAAATCAGTCGGATATGAAAAATATTTTAAATACTATTATGCTGGCAGCTATCGGAGTAGTGATCTTCTCCGGCTGTCAAAAAGTGGCTGATTTGCCCTATTATGAGGATGGGAAGTCTGTCACGCTTTCTGCTTCCAAAACTGCTGTGACACCTGCGCTTGCTGACAGCACGTCTGAAGTCGTTAAGTTTACCTGGACGAGTCCGGAGTACGCTACGGATACGAGTACCTATAAATTCGTTCTTGAGATCGATTCTACCGGAAGGAATTTTTCCAAAAAGCTAACAAAGACCGTACACGGCAATTTGCAGACAGGATTAACAGGACGTGAATTGAACAATATACTCCTCAACTATGGTTTTACTCTTGGATCGCCCTATGAGGTAGATGTGAGAGTAGTGTCTTCATACAGTAATAACAATGAGAAATATATTTCCAATGTGGTGAAGCTGTCTGTAACTCCTTTTAATGATCCGTCAAAACTGACGAGCACCCAAACCGCAGTTACGCTGGCGCTGGCCACCGCTTCTCAGCTTTCCAATACGTTTAACTGGACAGCGTCATTTATCGGGTATAACGGAATTGTCACCTATACCTTACAATATGATTCTGCTACCCGGAATTTTGCGAATCCAAAGGAAATGGCTGTAGGCGCATCTATATTGACCAAGGGGCTTACCCAGGGAGAAATGAATACAACTGCTTTGAATTCCGGCATACCTGGCGGTAATTCCGGCAAAGTAGAATACAGGATAAAATCCGTCACGGCACAGGGAGCAATTTCTTATTCGAATGTGGTTGCAGTAACCATCCAAAGTTACCTGCCGATCTTAAGATTCTATTTACCGGGGGGGTACCAGGCCTCAACAGGTAATGGTAACGACTGGGATCCAGGAACTGCGCCAGAACTGATCCGTGATCTTCGGTCACCCGTATTCAATGATATGTACTATATCTATATTTATTTACCTGCCGGTGCAGAGTTTAAAGTAACACAAGGCCGTGCATGGGATGTGAACTATGGTGGTACTGGCGGAAACCTGGCACAAAATGGCGCCAATTTCACTGTAGCTACAGCTGGCGTTTACAGGGTGTCTATTAACCGTACTACGCTGAAATATGACATCAGGGCCGGAAGAATGGGTTTTGTTGGCGGTGCAACAGGGGCCGACTGGACACCAGGTAATGTTTTCCCGAATTATGCTTTGGGCGCACCTGCAAATAATTTATTTGTCGGGCTTACCACTTTTACTACCGGTGGATGGAAACTTATTGACAATGACCAATGGAATAATGGTTCCAATGCAGTGGATGAAACCAGAAGCTATGGATCAACCGGCGGAAGCGGTAGCACGATGGAAGTAAATGGCGCTAATTTCCCTGACATCACAACTGCCGGAAGGTACAGGGTGATCTGGGATGGTCGTGATGTAAACAACATCAAGTATGAAATGAGTCCGGGTACGGAAATGAGAGTAGTAGGAAATGGCATACAGGGGATACCGGATTGGGATCCTGCTTCATCACCTCAAATGACCTATAATGGTAACGGTGTCTGGACAGCGACCCTCACACTTGTTGCAGGAAAGGATATCAAGTTCCTTGCCGGCAATGCCTGGGGCGCATTTGACTATGAAGATAACAGTGGTGGCAGTACCGCTACCGGCACACCCAGAAAGATCAAGTGGGAAGGCGGCGATAATTTTAAAACACCTGCCGTGACCGGATCTTATACCATCACATTAAATGAGAATACACAAACTGTAACGATCAATTAATAGAAAGCAGTTCTCTCTCTTTTTATTGCAAAAGACCGTCCCACCCACCAGGCAGGACGGTCTTTTATTTTTTAAACAAAAACCTTATAAAATGAAACCTCAAATCAACCGCAGCAATCTGCGAAAAGCACTGCTTTTTGCAGTATTCTTTTTTTCCCTTTCTCAGTCAAAGGCTCAGAACGATGTCATGATGCAGGCATTCTACTGGGATGTACCTGTGAACGCTAGTACACTGAATGGTTCCTGGTGGGATACATTGACAGGTAAAATGCCGTCGCTTAAAAGTGCAGGATTTACAGGTCTGTGGGTCCCGCCACCATCCAAAGGAAATTTTGGTATATATGATATGGGCTATGGCCTGTATGATCATTATGATCTTGGCAACTATAATCAGAAAGGAACAACAGAAACACGTTTTGGCTCAAGATCAGAATTGAACAGCATGCTTACAGCAGCTCACTCTACGACCGGGGGCGCTTCTTACATGAATATCTATGCTGATATTATTTTAAATCATATTTACACCGGCGAATCAGAATCGCAAAGCAATCCCGCGGTCAAGCAGTATGTATTTGATAAAGCATATCGCAACAGTACGCAATACCAGGCTTATCCCACCAATGAGATCACCTGGGTCATTCCTAATGCAGCAGCCGGCGATTATTATATTCAAATAGCCGGATACTTACTGAACTATGGAGGAAATGTTACAGAAAGAGGGTACGATGTTTTTATTGACTGGACCGGCGCCTCCCCCAATGGCAGCCAATCATGGGAATCAGAACCTAATAACGGAGGCGGCCAGTTTAATACTTTCCCCGCTTCAGCCAGGACAGTAAGTGGTCATATGCAAAATTCAACCGACATAGATGAATATAAGATCACACTTAGCTCCGCACATGATATCGTAATTAAACTGGTAGCAAAGAAAGAAGGTACCAACGGTTCGGGTCAATGGGAATGGCAATGGGCAGCACAGGAAAACGGGTATTACCCGGTTGCAGTTTGGAAGAACGGATCGAACCTGGCAAGTACCACTTTGCAGGCGAGAACCAATACCAATGTTACTTATCCCAATCATACCGGAAGCGGCGAAGCCAATTATTCATGGACCTATACAGATTTTCACCCGGTGGACAATAGTGACTGGCTTGGATTCCCGGGCTCTGACGAGATCATTACCAATACCAAATTTTTCGGCAATGACCTGAACACTTTCAGTACAACAGTCAAGACACGGCTGAAGAACTGGGGCTATTGGATGGCGAATACCGTCGGGTTTGACGGGTTTCGTCTTGACTTTGTCCGCGGCTTCCAGGAATCATTCGTAGCAGAATGGGTAAATAATCTTCCTCTGTTGAGCGGCAGCCAACGGTTCATTGTGGGTGAATACTGGGGCGCTGATTATCGCATTAAGAACTGGGTAAATACTGTTGCAACAAGCGGCGCCGATGTGGATGGTTTTGATTTTCCATTAAAGAACTCATTGAAAGATCTATGTAACGGCAATGGGTCTTCCTTTGATATGCGCTGGTTGAATCATGCAGGATTGGTAAGAAATAACGCCGGAAACAGTCTGCCCGGGACTTCCGTGGTTACATTTGCCGATAACCATGATACCGGAAAGGAACACGATAAGTGGATCACCAAAGACCATAAGCTGGCTTATGCCTATATGCTTACCCATGAAGGAAGACCCTGTGTGTTTTATCCCCATTATTACGGCGTGACACAGGTGGATGCACATAATAGTTATTATACTACTACAGCACCAGCCAGCCTGAGAACAGATATCAACAAACTGATACAGGTACGAAAAACATACTTAGGGGGTAGTTTAACCGTATTAAGCGAAACAGGTAATCCGTATCCATCTGCCGATGCGTACAGTGTATATATAGCCCGCAGACAAGGCAATGGTACGAAAGGCGGCGCCATTATCTGTATCAATAACCATGATTCAAATACAAAAGGTTTGTGGGTAGATGTTTCTCCTGCAGGGTATGAAAATCTTGCCGGCAAAACACTGGTCAATGCAATAAACGGGGTTGATTCGGTATATGTGTATCCTGATGGCAGAGCCTATTTTTCAGCACCACCCCGTGGTTATACCATATGGGTAAAGAAAACAGACTATGTAGCGATTTCTGCAAGAATATCTGCGCAGGCCCCGCCTAAAATGAAAGAATTAGCTGCTATTCCGGCCGATGAAAATTTTTCCGTGTACCCCAACCCGGCCAATAGCCATGTCAGGGTCAATATATCGGTAAAAGAAAATAGTACTGCAAAAATCTATATGATCAATACAGCCGGGAACAAGATCAGTGAATTGCATAACGGAAGGCTGGAAGGTAAAAACAGTTTTTTGTGGGATTGTTCAGCAGTTCCGGGAGGCATTTATTTTTGCGTAGTTAGTACGGGAAAAAGGATCTACAGGAAAAAAATAATAGTATCAAAATAGAATGATGAGTGTATTTCATGTACTTTTTAGGTCATCCTCCGGGATGACCTTTTTCAGCTCTTTATGAGTATATACATATTACTTTTGCTTGTATGAAAGCTTACATATTATTTATTACACTGTCTGCATCAGGTCTTTTTTTTACCTGTAAAAAGAAGAATGACCCTGCGCCGAACCCCACCCCGCCAGTTATTACCGGTTTTGCAAAAGGAGCTGATATAGGCTGGCTCACGGAAATGGAAGCTGCAGGAAGAAAATTCTATAATACCAACGGGGTGCAATATGATTGCATATCGCTGCTTAAGGAACTTGGCATGAATACGATCCGGCTGAGGGTATGGGTCAATCCGGTCAATGGATGGAATGGCAGCGCTGATGTCATCAACAAAGCTGTGAGGGCAAAAAATGCAGGAATGCGGGTGATGATAGATTTTCATTACAGTGACACATGGGCTGACCCCGGCCACCAGGCAAAACCGGCGGCATGGGCCTCGCAGGATCTTGCCACACTCAAAACTTCTTTATATAATCATACACTTAATGTACTTACTGATCTTAAGAACAACGGTGTCACACCTGAATGGGTACAGGTGGGTAATGAAACCAATGATGGCATGTTATGGCCGGAAGGGAAGGCCTCTGCTAATATGGCCAACTTTACACAGCTGGTGAATGCAGGCTATGACGCAGTAAAGGCCGTTAGTACCTCCATAAAAGTGATCGTACATGTGTCCAATGGATTTGACAACAGTTTATTCCGTTGGTTGTTTGACGGGTTAAAAAATAATGGGGGTAAATGGGACGTGATCGGCATGTCCCTATATCCTTCTCCTTCTAACTGGTCCACGCTGAATTCCCAGTGTTTGACCAATATGAATGATATGATCAGTCGTTATGGGAAAGAGGTAATGGTGGTGGAAGTGGGAATGAGCTGGGATCAGCCTGCAGCGTGCAATTCTTTTATAGCTGATATTATTGCTAAAACAAAGTCGGTAGCAAATGATAAGGGCCTGGGAGTTTTATATTGGGAGCCGGAAGCCTATAATAACTGGCAGGGATATACTTTAGGGGCTTTTGATAATGCAGGCAAACCAACTGCTGCTTTGAATGCATTTAATTAGACTATTGAACAAGGGCCTCTCTTTTACCATAACAACTTCTTATATGAAACGCATACCTGTATTTTTCCTGCTGGTGATTATGATCCCGCTTATTTCTTCTGCCCAGCGACAGAAAATAAACTTTGACAACGACTGGAGGTTTCATTTTGGCCATGCTGCTGATCCTGAAAAGGATTTCAATTACAGTATAGCAACCATATTTTCAAAGTCCGGCGGTGCGGCCAATACAGCGATTGACCTGCGATTTAAAGATAGCGCCTGGAAAAGGCTGAACCTCCCTCACGACTGGGCTGTTGAACTTCCTTTTGTAAATGTGAATAACCGCGATGTTGAATCGCATGGATACAAGCCGGTCGGCGGTTTGTTTCCTGAAACAAGCATCGGGTGGTACCGGAAACATTTCACTATAGCGAGGGCTGATTCGGGACAGCGATTTCAGATACAGTTTGACGGCATATTCCGGGATGCAAATATCTGGGTGAACGGATTTTACCTTGGCAACAATAAAAGTGGCTATGTTGGTATAGCCTGTGACATTACTGATTATATCAATTTTGACAGGGATAATGTAGTGGTGGTAAGAGCAGATGCCACGCAATATGAAGGATGGTTTTATGAAGGTGCCGGTATCTATCGCCATGTATGGCTGAATAAATATGACAATGTGCATATCGCTCATGATGGGGTATTTGCCTGGTCTGCTATCAACAGTAATAAAGCGGTCGTTAACGTAGAAACAACAGTAGAAAATCAATCACTCTTATCATCGTCCTGCGTAGTGTCAGCCTATATCACAAGCAGGGAGGGGAAAGTGCTGGCAAAGGCAAAAGATCAACCCCTTACTTTAAACATCAACAAATCGGCTACTACCGTCAGCAATATTTCCATGGTCAATTTCAGGGAATGGTCTCTGGAAGATCCTTACCTGTACAGGGTAGTGGTGGAAGTAAGATCAGGCGGCAGGATGGTTGACAGGCAGGTGATGCGTTATGGGATCCGGCAGGTAGAAATAAAAACCAATGGAGTATTTCTTAATGGCAAACATATAAAACTGTTGGGTGTCAACTGTCACCAGGATCATGCAGGAGTCGGCAGCGCCCTGCCCGATTATTTGCAATACTATCGCATTGATCTTTTAAAGAACTTTGGTGTGAATGCTTATCGTACCAGTCATAATGCCCCTACACCGGAATTGCTGGATGCCTGCGATAGCCTGGGAATGCTGGTAATGGATGAGCAACGTTTACTGAACAGCGGCCCGGAATATATGAACCAGTTTGAAAGATTGGTAAAACGTGACCGCAGCAGGGCCTGTGTCTTTATGTGGTCTATCGGTAATGAAGAAGGATGGATACATACTACCACTTTCGGCAAAAGAATAGCACAAACATTCATTGCCAAACAAAAAGAACTGGACCCTACAAGAACGTGTACCTATGCGGCCGATCTGGCGAATGTTTATAAAGGGGTCAATGAAGTGATCCCGGTAAGAAGCTTCAATTACCGTCATTTTGGTGTGGCTGATTATCATCGTGATCATCCGGAACAGCCGATCATTGGTACAGAGATGGGAAGCACGGTGACAACAAGAGGTATTTATGAAAAAGATACAATAAGAGGATATGTACCCGACCAGGACATCACAGCGCCTTGGTGGGCCAGCAAAGCAGAAGACTGGTGGACATTAGCAGCAGTAAATGATTTCTGGCTCGGGGGTTTTGTATGGACCGGGCTGGATTATCGCGGAGAACCTACGCCTTATTCCTGGCCGAATATCAATTCGCATTTCGGCATCATGGATATGTGCGGTTTCCCGAAGAACATCTATTACTATTATCAAAGCTGGTGGACGGATAAAGATGTATTGCATATCTCCCCGCACTGGAACTGGAGAGGCAAACAGGCAGGATGGAATAAAAAAGTGGGTGACCCGGTAGATGTATGGGTCAATACCAATGCGGATAATGTGGAACTTTTCCTGAACGGGAAAAGCCTTGGCAAAAAAGATATGCCACGTAATAGCCACCTGCAATGGACCGTTAATTATGAACCGGGAAAATTAGAAGCAGTAGCCTATAAGAAAGGGAAGAGGCTGACAGCGAAAGTGGAAACAACCGGGGCGCCTGTTGAGGTGGTCGTGACACCGTATAAAACAACGATACTTGCTGATGGAAAGGATGCCACCGTCATTAATATCAGCGTAGTGGACCGGGAAGGCCGTGAAGTACCGGATGCGGATAACCTGATCAGGTTTTCTGTCTCGGGTGATGGAAAGATCATCGGAGCAGGGAATGGTGATCCCAGCAGTCATGAACCGGATAAATGTGCTGATGGAGCCTGGCAAAGAACTTTGTTCAATGGCAAATGCCAGGTGATCATACAGGCAGGTACAAAACCGGACATGATAAAGTTTGAAGCAAAGGCAACAGGGTTATGGTCAGGTGGTACGGATATTCAAACCATCTCTCCTGAAAGTGTTGCTGCTATTACTATTGACAAAAATTACCAGTTACCTGTTTCAACAACAAGGAAGGAAGTAGATAAAATGATCGGGGCCGATATTTCCTTTTTACCCGAGCTGGAAGCAAGAGGAATGAAGTTCTCTGATAATGGTACAGAGAAAGATGCGATTCAGATACTAAAAGATCATGGCTTTAATTATGTACGGTTGCGCATATTCAATGACCCGGCAAGGGATAGCGGCTATTCTCCCGGTAAAGGTTTTTGCGACCTGGCCAATACCAAAAAGATGGCAAAGAGGGTGAAAGAGACGGGTATGAAGTTGTTGCTTGATTTTCACTACAGCGATTACTGGGCAGATCCGGGTAAACAGTACAAACCTGCTGCATGGCGTGGATTGTCATTTGAGGAGTTGAAGAAAGCCGTCTATGATTATACCAAGCAGGTGATGACAGAATTAAAAGCGCAGGGAACCACGCCGGATATGGTGCAGATCGGCAACGAGATCAACCATGGTATTATCTGGCCCGAAGGAAATGTAAGCAACCTGGATGGGCTGGCACAATTGATCAATGCAGGTACGGCTGCAGTAAAATCGGTTGATCCGTCCGTTACCATGATGCTGCATGTGGCACTGGGCGGGCAAAATGATGAATCGGTCTTTTTTATTGATAATATGGTCGCAAGAGGGGTGTACTTCGATGTGATCGGCGAATCGTATTATCCTAAATGGCACGGCACACTGGATGACCTGCGGGATAATCTCAATGACCTGGTAAGACGATATGGCAAAGATGTGATCGTGGTGGAGTATTCAGCATTGAAGAATGAGGTAAATAAGATCGCTTTTGAAGTGGAGGGTGGTAAGGGTAAAGGCACTTGTATCTGGGAGCCATTAAGTACATGGGAAAAGGTGTTTGATAATAACGGCAAGTCCAATGACCTGATCAAACTCTATGATGAGATCAGTAAAATGTACTTAGGTAAATAAATGCTCAGGCAATATCTTTCTGGTGATCAATGATGAATTGGATCAGGCCCTCCAGCGATACATCATCAATGCGGGATACCGCATCATTGATCTCTTCCCGGTTTACCTGTGCCGCGAATGAGGGCGTTTTTAATCTTTTCAATACGCTTTTTGGCTCCAGGCCGTCATACCGTGTTGGCCGTATCAATGCAGCCGCATGTATAAAACCGGAAAGTTCATCTATCGCATAGATCATCTTGTCCATTTTGCTAACGGGCTCTACTCCGAAATAATTTGGACCATGAGAAGCGATACAACGGATAACATCCGGGTCAATATTCCTTCTTTCTAACTCTTCTATAATGATGCGGCAGTGATCGTCGGGATATTTTTCCCAGTCGGCATCATGCAGCAGGCCGGCCAGCTCCCATTTCAAAGCCGTTTGCTCATCCGCCCCTTCTTTTTCAATGGCCCATGCTTTCATATTAGCGGCTACCTGTTTCATGTGCAGGCGAAGGCGTTCATTGGGTACCCATTCGTTTAATAATGAATGGGCTTCTTCGAGTGACATCAGGTTGCCGGCATTGTTGGGATCGCCGAATGTAGTGCGGTTGAGTTTATGGGAAGCCATCAAACGGTTTTAGCTATAAATATAAGGGTCAAATAGAACCGAAATATACTCTTTTACTAAGCCTATAAAAAAAACAGGCAAAATTTTTATTGAAAAACAGTGTTTTATAAAGGTGTGATGAAAATTACCTTCCAGATTCTTAGGTTAGGATGTTATACAAACCTATCTTCGCAGCCCATTTAAAAAACCGGTTGCCGGGATAGCGGCAGCCACAAACAAAGAACAAAATGAGCAAACTACATTTCACTACCAAACATGCGAACGAGGCTACCGTAAAGCGCAACTGGTATGTTGTGGACGGTACTAATCAAACCGTAGGTCGTATGTGTGCCAGGATCGCTGCGATACTCCGCGGTAAGAACAAGGCATGCTACACCCCCCATGTTGACACCGGCGATTATATCGTGGTGATCAATGCTGAAAAAGTTGTTTTAACTGGCAACAAACTCCAGGAAAAAATCTATGACCATTTCACCGGTTATCCCGGCGGTCTGAAAGAAGAAACAGCAGTTACTTTACAAAAACGCCGTCCAGAAGTGCTTATTGAAAGGGCTGTTAAAGGTATGCTTCCTAAAAATCGTCTGGGCCGTAAGATGTACAAGAAGTTATTTGTGTATGCCGGTGCTGAACATCCGCACGGGGCACAACAACCCAAAGAACTGAAGTTTTAATCCCAATTAAAAAATTCCAAATAACAATAAATGGAAAAGCAAAAAAATAGCGTAGGTCGTCGTAAAGAAGCTGTGACAAGGGTTTTCCTGACAAAGGGAGATGGTAAGATCACAGTAAACGATAAAGACTACAAAGAATATTTTCCGCT
>JAEUVK010000072.1 GCA_016787135.1 Chitinophagaceae bacterium
CTTGTCTTCAGCAATATTGGCCTGTTTGAATCGTGAAAAATCCAGCAACTTTTTCGGATCGTTGCTGGTCAGCCAGCAGGCTTTGTAAAATGGCAATGTATTGAACACGACTGAAGCCCCATATTCATGCAGCAAACGGTATTGTATCACCTCGAACTGCAATTCACCTACGCAGCCGATGATCTTTTTATTACCGCCGAACTGTGTGAACAACTGTGCTACGCCTTCGTCGGTTAATTGCAGCAAACCTTTTTCCAGTTGCTTGGTCTTCATCGGGTCCTTGTTCACCACTTCCTTGAATATCTCCGGTGAGAAAGATGGAATACCGGTAAAATAAAAATCCTCCCCTTCCGTCAGAGTGTCCCCGATCTTGAAATTGCCGGTATCAAATAAACCCACCACATCACCCGCATACGCATCTTCAATGATGCTTTTATCACGGGCCATGAAGGAATAAGGGTTACTGAACCGCACGTCCTTATCCAATCTTACGTGATGAAAATATTT
Source organism: Chitinophagaceae bacterium (assembly GCA_016787135.1). GTDB lineage: Bacteria > Bacteroidota > Bacteroidia > Chitinophagales > Chitinophagaceae > VBAT01. Next base: position 508 of record JAEUVK010000072.1, read on the forward strand.
ATTACGCTCAAACTTTCCCGAACACACCCGGAAGAAAGCGATACGGTCACGGTGTTTCGGATCAAGGTTTGCATGTATCTTAAAAACAAAACCGCTGAGCTTCGGTTCTTCCACATCTACCATTCTTGCAGAAGTTTCCCGGCTGCGGGGCGTAGGGGCAATACGTATGAATGTATCGAGCATTTCCTTTACCCCGAAATTATTGATAGCGCTGCCAAAGAACACCGGCGCCACTTTCCCGGCCAGGTAGTCTTCCACTTTCAGTTCCCCGTGCACACCATCTACCAGTTCCACATCTTCTCTCAGCTGTGCCGCATCCTTCTCACCTAATTTCTGATCAAGCACAGCATTATCCAGGCTGGTAATAGCGATACTGTCTTCATCTGTCGCTTTGGTATTGGCAGTGAACAGCAAAAGATTTTTATCATGCAGGTTATACACCCCTTTGAATTCCTTGCCACTGTTGATCGGCCATGTCATCGGGTGAAGATGGATGGACAATTCCTTTTCGATCTCTTCCAGCAGGTCAAAACGGTTCTTGCCGTCGCGGTCCATCTTATTGATGAAAACGATCACCGGCGTATCCCGCATACGGCACACTTCCATTAATCGTCTTGTCTGTTCCTCTACCCCGTTCACACTGTCCACCACGAGGATAACACTGTCCACCGCCGTCAGTGTTCTGTATGTATCTTCTGCAAAGTCCTTATGCCCGGGTGTATCGAGCAGGTTGATGAGGATGCCGTTGTATTCAAAACTCATGACCGAGGTAGCCACTGAGATACCTCTTTGTCTTTCGATCTCCATAAAATCGGAGGTCGCAAATTTTTTGATCTTATTGCTCTTGACTGCGCCGGCCACCTGTATGGCGCCACCAAACAGCAGGAATTTTTCCGTCAGCGTGGTCTTACCCGCATCGGGGTGGCTGATGATAGCGAATGTGCGCCTGCGTTGTATTTCGTTATGGTACTTCATTACTTGATGCCGGATTCTTGCTGCTTGCAGCCCGATATTCACAGCTTTTTTATGAGGCGCAAAGGTAAGAGTTGAAGGGCATTTTTAAAGCTATCGTTCGCAAAAGTCCGGGAATGCCCATTTCAGTTCTGGACTGAAAATCAAGCCGTCGAGCAAATAAGAGTTGACCTCTGGATATTAAAAAAGAGGCTTGCGTTATTATAGAATACCCTAAGAAATATATATCTTGTAAATAACACACCGTCCTTAAAATTTGAACTGCCTGTATATAATTTTTACTTTAGATTAATGGACGTTATCAAAAACCTTAAAGCTCAAAAAGGATACAAAAACCGGGAGCCTTCATATGATAAAAATCACTTTTTTCCTTTTTCTTCAGATTTTATCTGCATATCCGCGTATCTCTCACGCCCAAATATCAGAGATCAAAGAATTTCAGCAAAAGAAAACAAAAATTTTTGTTAGTAGAGGGGAAGGAAAAAGTGAGGGATTAAATTTTTCGATTCAATATCCCGCTTCGTATGAAGTGTCTGACATAAATGCACCCGGGGTTGTAAAAGGTTTCAGTAACACCATTACCGGCGTACTTTTTATGATAGCCATTTTAAGGCACGAAGATGAAGCATCACCAGAAGCCAAAAGATATGTTTTATCAAAGGAAAATCTGGAAAAGACAATGAAAGCAGTATCATCATCAGCTGAGTTCATTGCCTATAAAAATGACTTTAAAACAACCGGGTTCCCTTCAGCATACATTGAATTCAAGACAAGCTTCAGCGATGAGTTAAACACTTTTTACAGAAATTATGCAATTGAAGTAGCTAACTACTCAGTCATTTTATCTTTCATTGTCCCACTTGAGAAAAAAATAAACGCTACTGAATCCAAAGTGAAATTTAATTCTTACAACTCATTTTTTAATGTAATAGTAAATTCATTCAAGCCAGTTAATGTTAAGAAGACAGAACGTGACGACAGTTTTGACCTTAAGGAATATCTTGAATATAAAGATCGTGTGCCTGATACTGACAACACTAAAACAGACGAAACCTGGATTAACGATCTTTACAGAAACAAGAAATACAAATTCAGAATAGTTTTCCCTAAAAATTGGGAATATGATGGCGGTACCAGTAAAAGGACTCTTGCAAGAGCACTTAACAGAGAAAAGGCTGCCAGCATTGCAGTTACTGTTACCCATGTTGATCCGATAAAAAATAAAGACTCCAACAATATTTACAAGATACCCTCTATGACTAAAGACCAAATGAACCAGGTGCTTGAATTACAAAATATGAAAGTGTATAATTTTAAATGTGAGAAAGGATATTTGAATAATTTCCCTGCATATCTGTATGAGTTTACCACCCAACAATCTTCCGGAACTGAATCATACACATATCTGTCCAAACAAGTTCAATGCTTATGTGGCAACAAGCTCTATACACTTGTAATAAATCTTCCTCTTGAAAATTGGGATAACGAAATGATCATTCAATTTGACAGAGTTGTTAAGAGCTTTACTTTTGAAATAGCATTTTAAAATGGTTTGGCTAAATAAATTATGGAAAAAAACTTTAAACTAGTTCCCCAAATTATTGGCAGCCTGATCGCAATAGCTTTAATAGCATCTTATCCGATTGGATTGGTTCATTCTTTTAAAAAACATTCAACCAAGGATTTTGTGATCTCAATAGTTTTATTTCCTTGGGGCATATTTAGGGGAATTGAAATGTTCTGGCATGAAAACAAGAATGAAGTTGCGGTTGTAAATTGGGGCAAAAGACTAAAAACGGATGTATATGTATTATACAGACTAATGACAGCAACTCCTAATGTCAGCGAAGAAAATGAAATGACTGAAGCATTTGAAAAGTTTTCGGAAAAGATTCAATCTTATCCGATAGAAAAAATAAACTACCTGAAAGAAGCGGCTAAAAGATATTCGAGATTTTTAGAATCTGCTTCTGCAGATATGGAACAGTATTTTACAAGATTATCAACAGGTAACGATACAACACATTCAGGTATCTGGAGCATTCATTCAAGCCCAATAAGGGATTCGATTATAACCTTATACGATATTGAAGAGTTCAAAACAGCTTGCAACGAGATGGATAGCTCTATGAGATTGTTAGCAATTAAAATAAGAATGGAAGGTCTTACTGATGACCAAATAAGAGTATTTCAAAATGATTTTCATAGGCTAAGCCAATCTGATAGAGATAGGATTGACCGAACTTACAAGGCTATCTTCAATGAAAAAATTTCGCTGTGAAAACATCTGTTAAACTACTACTTATAATCTTACTCATTGGATGCTTATTTAAAATGCCGTACGGCTATTATCAATTTGTTCGTTTTGCGGGAATGCTTGGCTTTGGATTATTGGCATATTTCAGCTTCGAACAGAAAAGAAATACAGAGGTCATCATTTATATTGGGCTGGCTTTGCTATTTCAACCATTTGCAAAAGTGGCTTTGGGAAGGACAGTTTGGAACATAGTGGATGTGGTGGTGGCGATGGGGTTGATTTGTTCGCTATTAATTAATAAAAAATATAATAAACATAGGACACCCCAATAGACATCTATCAAAGCACAAGTCTGTGGAGAGAAATCAAAACTATAAAGCTTTTACCCAATAACCGAAATCTCTTTACCAGTTAATGCAAAATATAGATTTTGAAGTTGATGAACTGCTACAATCGGCATTTTATTTACATAAGCATTTCCTAACCTTATATACCAGCCAGAATGTTCTTTTTGTAAATGCAAACCAGGTAAATGAAATGTTTCTAAAGAGAAGCATTCTTCAAATCCCAGTTTGTATAATACTTCTTCGGTCAGTTCTATGGGATAGCAACAATTAGGAAACCTGGTTGTCCACCATTCAGACAATTCCATCGGGATATGTGTTGCGATAAAATGACCTTCGTTATCAGATGATCCTTCTCTCCGATAAACAAGATTTCCCAATCTCAGTTCTTTCGGATCAATTTCTTTAAGTATTACCCGGCTGTAAGGAATCGTATCTAATCTCATAAGTCAATTAATTTGTAAAAGAGGCTGCAAATTCAATACTACAATGATATCCATGCAATTTTTGCATTCCCAAATAGACAATCTGACCTGTTTTGGTCGGATATTTATTGCGCCATCTTCCGTTCAGCGGCAAATCAGCGATTTTGGCAGAAAATTATTAATACACGGCACTTTCAAGATCATTGATTCTGCATCTTATGGTGAGAATATCAGGACTGCTTGTTGTATGGAGACCTGTGTTCTCGTTTTCTGTCGTCCCATGTGCCATCGGCACACTTCATGAGTAACCACCGCTGCAGAAATGCGGCAACGTCCCGTAGGGACGTTTGGTGCATCTTTATAAACCTTCCAAAAAGAAAAAACCCCGCATCACCGCAGGGCCTTCGCTATTAAACCGGTAATCTTTTATTTTTTATCCAGCAACCGCTCCAGTAATGCGATCTTTTCATCCTTTTCTTTTAACAATGCTGCATACAATTTTTTATTCTCCTCCAGTACTTCCAACCATTTATCAATTGGATTAACATTAAACGTTCCGGCACTATTGATAAATGCAGCTTCATGAAAAGTATTGGATATAACATTTAAGGCCGTATCCTCATCAAAGTTCTTAATCGCTTCCGCAGGTACTTTCAAAATCTTCGCCACATCGTCCAGTATCTTGCTGTCGATCTTCTCTTTTTGCTCTAATTGCGAAACAGCCTGCTGGCTCAGCCCCAGCTCCGCCGCCAGTGTATCCTGCTTGATGCCCAGCATCTCCCGGAAGCGTTTCACATTGCGGCCTTCATGGATCGTCTTTTCTGTCATAGTATGCGGTTTTCGTAAAGGTAAATATTCCTGCGCTTGTAAACTACACGGTACGGAAGGTAAAATACAATCTCCGGCAGTAGGTTATCGCTCCGGGCTGGCAGTACTTGCAGTAGGATGACGGCAGGCCCCCTTACTGATAAAACCTTTTCCATGAAAGCAATAAAACTATCAAAGGAACTCCGGGAGCAGCTCCTCACCTTTCTCGAAAATTACCCGCCGCAGCAGTTCAGTTCCTTCCTGCGCAATGTATTGCTGGATTATATCCGCACCAACATAGACATCGGCCTGAATATAGAATTCGGCCGCTTTCTTTGCGCCATGGAAGCCCTCTTCGACCTGCTCGATTCCGCCGCACAACAGCAGCAAAAGAAAAAATGAAACCCGCCGTCTGCCGGACTTTTCCCATGTCAGCCTGTCCGCTTTTAGCGCAGAATAGCTCCCGCCTTACTGTATGGTAAAGCCCCCTCAAAGGCATGGATAAAGCCACCATAATACCACTCAGTATAGTAATATGACAGGCTGGCCGGGGACCCGGGTGCCAGGCCCTTTTACTGTTATTGATAGCTGGTTTCCCCTATCCTGTTTCCCGTCCCGGGGTCAGGCATTCCTCATTCAGCCTTCCACCCAGAGGCCCGGATACTGTATGGATGAAGCAGGGTAAAAGCGTTCAAACTAAGAGTCACACCCCTCTCCCATCCCTTTCTCATCGTGACACAAGACAACGACAACTTGCCGCGGCCTTACCTGTAATACCGGAATAGCACCTGTCATCGTATTCCGCTTGTCAACCGTCGGCAATCGCAGTAAATTGATACCATCACCAGTCAATCACTGTATGAATACCTCTGCACTTCAACGCCGCCGTTTTATCAAAAGCTCCGCCTTTGGCCTGATCGGCATCACTGCATTTACTTATTCATCCGCACAGGATAGCATAGGTTTTAAAAGCGGAAGTG
>JAEUVK010000172.1 GCA_016787135.1 Chitinophagaceae bacterium
AGCATGCAGTTTGAAGTGAACATCTTTATCTTTTGGCCAGGCAGGGAAAAGCAATATCCTCTTATCATCTGTCTGCATCAGCATCTCCTGCAAACCGATCATACCGCTGCCACCCCAGTTATGATCGGGTACCCAGTCAAAACCAGGGCCCCAAAAGGCAGGAAAACGGCGTCCGCTGTTCTGCATTTTTAATTCATTCAGCCTCCATGCCTCTTCTGTTAATCCCAGGCGTGCTGCCCAGATATTGTCCTGTTTCCACCCAACATGGCTACGGAATTTTATCGCCAGTGTATCATATTTCCATGTGTTGATGGCAGTATCCAAACCGGGTTTGCCCACACCATACATTCCCCATGGAAAGACCGGGTACAATTGCGTGGGCTCTTCGTTATTGATACGTTCAAATGATTTTGCAGGCGCAATGGTTGCATGGCCACCCATTGATGTAAAACTGATATCCGGCGTGCGCAGCAGCAAACTATCATACCGCTTTCGCTTTTCAGCATTTAAATACTGTTGTGGCAATCCCTGCAATCTGTTAATGATTGTTTTCAATGCAACAATGGTTGAAGTAGAGTTGGTAGCCACCTTAAATGTTTCTGCACCGCTGCCGGGATAAAAAGTCAGTTTACCATTATTACCCAAAGGCCTTGCCGTACGTTTTTTGCCTTCGTAATAATAATGCTCGTAAAAGAACTGCACACAACTTTCAATAAAGGGAATGTTATTGCTGATGTCTTTACCGGTGTAGCGTTCTTCTTCCAGCATCATCAAACAAAATTCCAGCACTGTATCCCACTCATATTCCAGCCACGCATTGTACTCCACTCCTTTGTCATAATCAGCGGGGCGTTTTACACCATACTCTGCATAATTGGGTAGTCCAAAATTTTCCATTTGCTCTGTAAAGCAGGCACCGCCGTGGTTCCAGTACACTTTGCTGCGCAGTTCTGCATTTTTCAGAATGCGTAAATAAAAATTAAACTGGCTTTGCATCATATCCCAGTCACCACTTTTGATCATAGGGAAATATACCAGCCGTTGATTCTGTGCAGTATGCAAGCCGCCACCCCAGTTACGGTAATCAGGTGTTAAGCCTTTATTATTGTTGTCAGTGTACAAAGGATCAACTGTTAGCAGCCCCCCATTAAACTTTGTGGGCCAAAATCCCTTTGCATTGCAGGCAAGCATGTAACGAAATAGTTGATAGTTGCGCCCCAGCTCCCATGCTTTACTGTTTGTATTGCTCTCATCAATAGCAATAAAGCTGCGGCTCCAGAATTGCTGCCACCATTGTTGTGTTTTGGCAAAAGCGTTTTTATCACTCGTTTTCGATAAAACAGTTTTCATTTCCTCAAACCATTCATGTTCATCATGTAACTGTGCAGTTACCAGCACTATCTCCAATTGATGGTTTTTTGCCGCAGTTTTACTTCTTAACTCCCATGCTTTAAAATCTGTTTGTTCATAAAGGCCCTCGCTGTTACCATCAGCAATAAAATTTTTTCCCCGGAACAGGCCACCCCATCCCAGGTTCTTTATTGGATTATACAATTGCTCTTTCACACTGTTCATTCCCTGCTGGGTAACCGTAGTGTCAAAAATTGTTTTCTCTCCGTTAAAATGATGAAACAGTACACCGCCAACATTAAACTCTATTATATCTTTTGTATACTTTTTATCAGCCGGCGGTCCCCATTTCCATGAGTTGGAGAAATTTTCCCGTGGTGTAATGAGCCTGTCCTTGTAGCGCCAGCTTTCATAAGCAGCCTTCACATTTATTTTTTTGTCTGCACTGATATCAAAATGCGCCACCGGGCTAAAAACATCCACCCAGATTTTTATGGAGACTTTTACACCATTGTTCTCGCCATCAATTGTTACATAACCATTTTGCAAATGCAATTCCTGCCTGAATGTTTTTCCATCAAAGGGATTGGGATTACATTTTATCCGCAGCCTTCCTGCCTTCATCAGATTATTATCTTCATTCAGGCTGCCGCTGCGGCTGGCATAAATCAAAATGTCACCATCCTGCACCCATACATTCATACCGATATCACCGCCACCGCAGGGCATGGATTCGGATGCATTTTTACTTTGAGTGGTCCAAACGATATTATAACTGTCCCCAGCCTGTTTTTGTGCATACAACTGCATACACAAACACAATACAACCGGGAAAGCGATACAAAATTGCTTTTTCATTTTATACTTGATTTGTCTTACTCTGTCTCTATGTCCAAAAATATCCGTCCGATAATACCTGCAGAAAGCAACGGCTTTCCCTTTAACCGAAAAGGGGCAGTAGTCCATGTGACACGATCAGCAATAGGCGATTGTTCGTCACCGATCAGGCGATTTGTCCAAGTATTACTTACTTCGATCTCGATTTTATTTCTACCAGGTTTTAACGCCTTTGCAATATCTAAATCATAAGGTTTTGTCCAAATTGTTCCGCAATTTATCCCATTGACCTTGACCGTTGCAATATCATACAGATTATCAAACTGAAGTATTGCGCTTTTTATCGGACTATTTTCATTATAATTAAAAAGAGTCGAGTAAACAGCAGTGCCAGAATAATACTTTACGGCTTTGGCTTCAAATGATGACCATGAGGGCAAAGAATCATTCCCATTAAAAGTGAGTGGATATGCTGGCCCACCATAGTTTTTGTTAAATGTAACTGTCCATGGCCCAAAGTTTCGGAAACGCTTAATGGTATATATTCTGTCATGTGGTGCCTTTATTTCCCTTGAAACAGTATTTTTTGTCAATACTACAAAAACGGATTCATTAGGTACCAACCAAAAATCTGCATACACGTATCCTCCACTTTCACGACAATTATAACGTGAAATTATACGACCATTCAATGGATCCCATAATTCTATTACTTTACCAGTTCCACGCAAATATACTCTCACCTGGCGCAGGCTGTCTTTCTGGTTCGCTATGAAATAAATATCCGCATTGCCGGTTTTTCGGTGAGTCCAGGCAATAGTATGGTCAGTATCCAGAATTTCTACATCCTTTTCTAATCCCAGTTTTGCAAATGACGATTCAGTATATGGAGTAAATATCAGTTTTCCTTTTACAGGTTGGTTGGCTTTATACCCCGCAGTAATCAATCCTTTGCTGTAAACACTGTCTACCAAAACTGTCGCCCCGTTCTTTACCAGTTCAACAATCTTTTTCAGCGATGGTGTATTGATACGGAATGCCGGGTTCAATTTCCGTTCGGCGGGGATGACTAAAATTTTATAAGAGGCCCCGCCGGGCAACACCACCCTCCCATTCACCACTTTCATCCTCATCAATACATCGGGGTTGAAAGAATCATACGCATACCCGTTAAGCGGGTCTATCCAGTCTTCGGGATCAGCCATATTCGCCGAGTGAGAAACACCATCGGGTATCTGCCGCAAGGGTTCGCCTTTGTTTGCCAACCGTATCTTCTCTGCTTCCACTCTTTCCTTTCCGAATATGCCGGGCAATGTACTGACCAGCCTGTCCGGCAATACGGACCGCCGCGGCACTTCTTCACCGGTAAATACGGCAATATCCACCACCGGTTTTCCCATCTGCAGCAATGCCTGGCATCTTGTCAGATATTCTATCCATGCCTTGCTTTGTTTGAACCAGGTCTGGTCCCGCTGGAAATACAATCCCGTACTGCCCAGTGTCATTCCCGGTTTTTTATTCATCCATGGATTATGGGTAAACACATGTATCACCATTTTATTGATACCAAGTGCGAAGTTCCTGTCGCCCACCGTTTTCATATTTCCGGGATGTTCGCCCCAGTTCATCAGTACAGATGTAAATGATTCCGATTGAATAATACGCTTACCATATATATGTGCGCCACTGACAGCATCCAGCATATCATTGGGCTTATCATGTGTCGGGCTATTCAGCCAGAATTCCCCCATCGGCAGATCGGCATGTTTATAATGCAGCAATCCATCGCTTACCATCGTGGGTGCGATGGCTTCTGCACTGAAACTGCATCCCTTTTCATGGGCGAGTTTTGTCACCGTTGCATAGAATACATCATTCACCAGCTCTGCAATGGTCTGCCGCACATCATATAAAACCTTTTCAGAGGTTTCCGCATTATCAATAGGTACACCAGTCATGGTCAATAAAAATGGCTGCAGGTCATACCCTCTTCTTTTTTTAAACTCTGCCATGAAATTATCACTCCAGTTCTGGCTGCCGCATTCC
>JAEUVK010000020.1 GCA_016787135.1 Chitinophagaceae bacterium
CCAGAACAAATAAACCTGATTTTCTCATATTGCATCTTTGGTTAACTGGTTATTTACCGTACGCCATATCTTCAACGGGTTTTCATTCTTTAATTCATCCGGCAACAAGTTATTACTCCAGTTCTGAAAAGCAACAGGCCGTGCAAACCGTTTGAAGCCATCTGCTCCGACAGAAGTAAAGCGTGAATCAGTGGTAGAAGGAAATGGCCCTCCATGTTGCATGCTCAGGCATACCTCCACTCCTGTCGGTACACTGTTGAGTATAAAACGACCGCAGATATTCATTACGGCTTCTGTTAATTCTTCATGATACGTGATATCAGTATCAGTGGCCATCAGAGTAGCTGTTAATTGTCCTTCGAGGTTATTGACCACATTGACCATCTCCGTCATATCCTTACAGCGGATCACCAGTGAATAAGGCCCGAACACTTCCTGGTGCAGAACAGGATTGTTTAGAAATGCTTCGCCTGTTGCCGATGCAATGGTGGGCGCCCCCTGGTTCAGTTGCGGTTCCGTTTCTGAAACAGCGATCGTTTCCACTTCTGCCTGTGACAGGGAATTGGCTCTCCGTTCAACATAATTCTTAAAAATGCCCGGATGCAGCATGGTGGCCGGGGCGATCTTTTTTATTTCTTCACCTAAAGAATAGATGAATGTTTGCAGCCCTTCACTTTCCAAACCGATGATCAGGCCGGGGTTGGTACAAAACTGGCCCACCCCTAATGTGATAGAACCTGCATACATTTTTGCCACTTCTGCGGCTGACTGTTTTAGTTTTTCAGGTAACAGGAAAACAGGGTTGATACTGCTCATTTCTGCAAATACCGGTATCGGCTCTTTGCGCTGGTTGGCCCAGTCGAATAACTGTTTGCCTCCAATAAATGAACCGGTAAAACCAACTGCTTTTGTGAAGGGGTGTTTGATCAGTGCTTCTCCGACCGCTGTTCCTGCTCCATGTACATGTGCAAAGACCCCCTCTGGCATATTTGTTCTTTGGGCAGCTTTCAAAATAGCTGAAGCCACCATTTCTGATGTACGCGGATGGGCGGGGTGGGCTTTTACAATGACAGGACAACCTGCGGCAAAAGCACAAGCTGTGTCACCGCCGGCTGTAGAATAAGCATAAGGAAAATTGCTGGCGCCAAAGACTACCACCGGCCCAAGAGGAAGCAGCATTTTCCGGATATCCGGTTTGGGAGGGTTCTTGTCCGCAACGGCTGTATCAATTCTTGCTTCCAGCCAGTCGCCCTTTTCACAGGCATCGGCATAAGAGGTCAGCTGGTACATTGTCCTCGTTCTTTCATTTCGCAGTCTTGCTTCGGGAAGATTGGTTTCTTCGCTGGTCACTTTCAATAATTCGTCTCCGAGATTTTCTATTTCAGCAGCGATGGCCCGCATAAAAGCGGCTCTTTGTTTTAATGATAGTTTCCGGTAAGCATGAAAAGCCTTCCATGACCGCTGCATGATCGCTTCAATGTCTTCTGCTGTAGCGTCCTTATACATGGGTTATTTAGAATTTAGTATTTAATGTTTGTTAAACCAGGTCGCATTTTTATTCCATCATTAATGACTTTCAATATCCGTTCTTTTTCTTCTCCGATCAGTCTAAGTCGCGGCGGTCTGACATATTCACTGCCTAATTTTACCTGTGCTTCTGCCAGTTTGATATACTGTACTAATTTGGGATGAATATCCAACTCCAGCAATGGCATGAACCAGCGATAGATCTTTAGTGCTTCCTCTATTCTCCCTGCTTTAACCAATTTATAGATCGCTACTGTCTCAGCCGGGAATGCACAAACCAGTCCGGCCACCAATCCATCGGCGCCAAGGCAGATCGCTTCCATCGCTAAAGTATCAACACCACAGAGAATGGCGTAGCGGTCTCCAAACCGGTTCCGCATCCTCGTTACATTCGTGATATCTCTTGTACTGTCTTTAACAGCGGTAATGTTTTTGCATACCATCAATTCCTCGAACATATCCAGCGTTACTTCGATTTTATAATCCACCGGGTTATTGTATATCATGATGGGCAGATCGGTTGAATCGGCAATGGTTTTAAAATAAACCACTGTTTCCCTATCATCGGCTTTATACCGCATCGGTGGTAACAACATCAGGCCGTCTGCGCCCCATTGTCTGGCAAGATCAGCCTGCTTTAACGCTTCTTTGGTGGATCCTTCGGCAATATTGATCACAACGGGCACTTTGCCCTTTATTTCTTTGATCGCAAACTTTACGAGACGCTCTTTTTCATCTGTGGTCAGTACACTGGCTTCGCCTAATGTACCCCCGAGAATGATACCTTCTACCCCTGCAGCTAATTGTGCCCCGAGGTTTTTAGCAAACAAAGGCAGGTCTAATTCATCGTTGACAGTAAACTTGGTGGTAAGGGCCGGGAAAACTCCTTTCCATTGAAAATCCATCATAGCGCTTATTTATATTATCCGGTAATGTTGTCGTTGCTTCAAAGTTAGGGGCATTCTTTCTTTCTTCCGCCTCCTGTTTGTTTCTGTAACTTCAGGCAGAAATGACCTTTAATGATTGATAGTAACTATTTCCGTCAACTGGCGCTTTCTTTTCCCGGGACTGCAGAGTCCTCTCATTTTGAAAAGACCTCTTTCAGGGTCAATAAGAAAATATTTGCTACACTGTCAGTGGATACAAGAATTGCCTGCCTTAAACTATCTGCTATCGATCAGTCTGTCTTTTGTGTTTATGATAAAATGATCATTTATCCCGTTCCCGGCAAATGGGGACAACAAGGCTGGACATTTGTTGAGTTAAACAAAGTAAAAAGGGCCATGCTGAAAGATATTCTTACAACAGCCTACACTGAAGTATTGAAGAGAAAATAAAATAGCCAGTACGGTGTTCCCTGGTTTTTCGTGTCACCGCCACTCATAAAAGAAATTGCCCGGTCAATAATTTTTTTTTGGCCAATCAACGAAAACTATCGTATATTAAGGGTACTAAAACCAAAATAGCATGAAACCTGCAACTCTACTCCTGCTTGCAACAACTTTATCCATTATCACGGCCAATGCACAGAAAAAAGAAAAACAGCCGGCAAAAGGTTACGCCATCACGGCGGTTGAAAAAGGCGGAAGAGCATGGAAGGAAGTAAAGATGGTGGATGTTACCACCGGGCAAGAAATTCAGTCCGTTTACCAAAGCATAAATGAAATACAACCGTTGAATGCCAGAACAAAAAAGCCTGTTGTAATAAAAGAAAATCCCATGCCAGCCACGCAAACCGTTTCTGTTGCTCCGGTTGAGCATCGCAAAGTGATAAACTTAGATGATGAATTGAACAAAGGAACAGCATTAGGTACTACTACCCGGCAAACCATAAGACGTGTGATGGTGGTGCGACACAAAGAATCCCGCCAAAAACCGTTTGCCACCAATTCCGCTGCGATGGCCTATGATAAAAAACATGACCGCCTTTATTATACACCGATGAATATAAATGAGCTCCGCTATATTGATCTGAAGTCCGGCAATATCTATTATTTCGAGAATGAAGCCTTTGGTACTGTCAACGGTTATGGCGATGTCGCCAACCAGGTCACCCGCATGACCATTGCTTCTGATGGTGACGGGTATGCACTAAGCAACGACGGCAACCATCTTATCCGTTTTACTACCGGTAAAAAGCCGGTGATCACCGACCTGGGCGCATTGACCGATGATGCGGCTAACGCAAAATTGTCCATCCATAGTCCCGGGTTATATGGCGGTGATATGATCGCTGATGCAGATGAGAATCTCTACCTCATTACGGCTAACAGGAATGTATTCAAAATATCTATTGCTACTAAAGCTGCTACCCATCTTGGTGCGATCAAAGGCCTGCCCCGCGGCTTCAGTACCAATGGAGCGATGGTGGAGGAAGGAAGCAAAGTGGTCGTCGCCAGTTCTGAATCCACAGAGGGATATTACCGGTTTGATCTGAACACCCTGCAGGCCGAAAAGATATCAAAAGAAGGGACTGTATTCAATGCATCAGATCTGGCTAATGGTAACCTGGCATTTGAAAAGAATAAGAAAGATAAAAAAGCAGAAGAACCTGCTGTGGCTACAGATGGGGTGAAGACAATAACACCTTCTGAAACTGCGAGAACCCGCAAACCGGAAACATCATTTGAAAATAGTATCGCTGTTTACCCGAATCCTGCCACTAACGGAACTGTGAAAGTCTCATTCAGTGATCTGCCTGCTGGCAAATACCAGGTACAGCTGCTGGATCTGTCCGGAAGGCTGATCAGTTCGCAGGAAGTGAACCTGGCCAATAAACTGCAGATAGCTGATTTCAATATACCAGAAGTAGCAAAAGGAAATTACCTCATCAAAGTGGTAAGCGGACCGAATAAAGTAGCTGTCACCAGTAAAGTGGTGGTACAGTAAATCAAAAACCAACAGCGTCTGAAAGGTCCCGTTACTGACGGGGCCTTTTTTAACTGATCTATTTTGTTTTTTTCAGCCAGAACTCATTCTCCCATTTTTCCATGCAATGTGGCTGGTGTTCCAGTTGTTTATAAATACTGTTCAGCTGATGTGCATTAAGCTTCTTTTCGATATGCGGGAATAGTTTTCGTTCTTCAAAACGGATATGATCATTCATTTTGTCTGCTAACAAAGCAAGGGAAGAAATATCCGGGTGAGCCGCCACCATTTCCCGTATAATCTGGTGTTCTTCTTTTAATTGCCTAGCCATTTCATCCGATTCCGGCAGATGAGGAAGCAGCAGGTTTTCTTCCTGGCTGAAATGCAGTTGCAGGTGATTGTTCCAGAACCAATGTACATAAGCTGCAATTTCCTGTACAGGGGTTTCATTTTTTATTCCCTGCCGTATTTTCCATACGAGTAAAAGCGCCTCATGATGGTCGCGGGACAAAGGCGCCAGTTGTTCGCTTCTTTTTATAGGTTTTGGCATTGCCATGATGCAAAAGTATCAATAACTTTATTCTGACCATTTTATCTTTATTGCCGGCATAAAACATTGGTATGACCCTTTTTTACCTGCACTGGAACGAACAGGAATTGAAAGAAAGAATAACGCCGCTCAGGGAACTGAAGTATACAATTCTTTCACATTGGAGCACTGAGGATACGGCAAAGTTCGGTAATGCGCTGCCTGATATTTTTATTATTTCCCTTGACAGGCTGCCCTCTCATGGCCGGCAATATGCGCAATGGCTATGGGAAGCAAAGAAAAGGCAACATATCCCGGTTGTTTTCGTAGATGGTAAACCAAATAAGGTGCAAGAAACAAAACTGAAATTCCCTAAAGCAATTTATACTGATTCTTCACAATTGAATGAAGTGATAAAAAAACTGGTGGATACAACGGCAAAGCCGTAGTTCTTTTTTCATTTCATACCGGTCAAACAGCAGTTCATCCTTCCTGTAATATCCACGTTACTTGTTTGTTTGCATTTTTACGGCCACAGTAAACCTTATACCATGCGGCCAGTCATTTTGTTTTTATTTCTTAGCAGCAGTTTTGCTGTTTTTTCTCAAGCGGATACATCTTATCATTTGCTCTGGTACCAGGGAAAAAAAATAAAGCCCAATGTATTATTGACCCCCGGAGGCGATACCATTTCTTTCAATCCGTCAAAAGGAGAACTGAAGGTGGTCAGTAAGAGTGGCAGGGGTAAAAAATATGATGATATGCTGGCAGAACTGAATCATACACCCCTTCGCATACAGCAGATGATCGGCCGGCTCTCAAAACTACCCAAACCTATGCAGCCGGAGTATGCCAAAGCAGTGTACCGGGGCTACAACGAAGTGAAAGATCATTACACGGCTATTCTTTCCAATGTTATTACGTTTCCCGCCCCGCTGAATATTCCCCGTATACTAACAGGTAAAGGCGGGATGCCCGGATGGGATGACCCGGAAGAAGAAGTAGAAAAAGTGATCAGGGAATTCAGGCAATACTATGCAGATCACCAATACGATAATCTGAAAAATGTGCCGGAGCCTCCGTTATATGATTACTCTTATTGCTATGAAAAAGATAAAGCAAAACAGGATGCATACGGCGAAGCCATGAAACAGTTTAAAGCAGAACTATCCGGCTCCGATATAGAAATGCTGCAAAAGGCTTTCTCATTATCAAGAACAGCCTACTTTCTCTACCCTGAAGGGGCCAAACAGCGCAGGGTATTCAGGGAAGCGGAAATGATGGTTAGTTACACACTGGCAAGGATGGCATTGAAAGTGTCTGCATTGGTAGAAAAATATATTGACGATGCGGAACGGGCCCCAGCCGTACTGGATGTGACCCAGTCTATAGACCGTATGAGGGTTATGCTGGGAGTAGAGGGTGTAGGTGAAGACGATATGATCTCTGATGATTACCTCGTACGAGCCATCATTGCGGTGAGAGACCGTGTGCTCAGGGCCTTTGATGAAAGAGATTACCCGGTTGCACTTAATCTGGAAATGATGTTTGGCGCAGAAAGGCAGATGTATTTTACCGGCGTGGAGTCAAAAGATCTGCTTGAAAAAGCGCTACGATTTAACCAGTTCAAATTAAGCTCGGATATATCTGCCAAGGTCAGCGGTGACGGGGGATATATGTTGTCGCAACTGAGAGGAGACAACTGGTTCTTTGCGGCACCGGATAGTAATTGCCGGCTAAAATGGGTACAGCTCGGTCCTTTACTTAATAAATCAAAGTATGAACTGGTAGCTGCTGAGCTGCGGAGCAATGGCGGGGTGATCCCCTATGTGGGCACAAAAACATGGGTCAGCGATGTTCCAAAGATCAAAGTGGATTTTTGTACCAAAGAGGAACAAGACAGTATAACGGCTTATCCCTTTTATCCGGACGGTTTCAAAGAACTGTGGCAGTATCCCCCGCCTGTGGGAGCCACAAACGTTTCCCAGATGAGCACGGTATTGCTTGGCTGTTTTGTGGATGCGGAGAGAACAAAAGCCGATGCTGCTTATTACAGGAATCCCGATAATGTTGCCAAACTTCAAAAAGACATGATGGCACAGTATGAAAAGTTGTCAAAGGATTTCAGGTCAGGAAAGATCACTGCGTCACAAAAGATAGACCTTCGTGAATTGAGCAAGTTTGCCAACATGCAGGACGTGAGCCGGAATATGACCGATCTTATTCACAGCGCCGATCCCGGCCGGTATATCTTTGAGCCAACAGTATATAATAAGGATAAAGTGATCATAAAGGATAAACTGAATGGTAAGGTGCTCTTCCCGGGAAATACGGCTACGGAATATGCGTGGTTTCACCTGGCGCTTGAACATGATCCCGACGGGCCGTATAAGGTGACATTGTAAAGCTGATAAAACCTGTTTTCCTGAGCAATCTCATAATAGAGTTGCGGTACCCGATGCTATTTTGCGTTTAAATAGCATACGATGAAGCTCAATGCAGCCTGGCACGAAAAGCATGTGATGCCAAAGAATGCGACATTTGAACAACGGGTAAAATGGCATATCGCCCATGCGAAACATTGCGCCTGCCGCTCCATTCCCCAAAAATTACTGGATGAAATGAATAAGAAAGGGATGAAGTTGCCCTGAGGTTGTCATGGTCTCTTACGATAAAAATGCATGATCAAACGTTTCTGCAGAATATCTGGTACATATCCGCCGCATGGCATCAGGTGTCCATGCCATATGGTGATTTTAGCATTCTTTATCTTTTACACTCCTCATAAACAGGAATAACAAGACAAAGCTCACGACGGCAAGCGCAAACATGACTCCCATTAATACGGGGTTTGATGCAAGCCCTCTCCATGCTATTACTATCATGAGGGAGCCGAGTGAAAGATCCATGATCACAAAAAAAGTAAGTACTGCCGGGGCCAGCAGGTAGCCCAGCCTGTGCCTTTTTAGTAACAGTATCCCGGTAATAAATATACCCGGCAGGCAAACGGAAAGATCAATGACATGAACAGGATTGGCTGGCAAACCCACTTGTGCCAGTTCTTCGGGAATTCTGTTACCGGCAATGGCAGGAATGATGGCCGACAGCCACAGCAGGTAAAACAGGCAGGCAATGATGATCAGATACCACCCTGTTCCTTTTGCCGGCACCTTTTCGTCAAACCAGGTATGCACAGGCCGATTGAAATGGGTAAGCAGGAACCATAACAGCAGGTAAACGGAAAGCCCCAGTGCAAGACAGTACACAATGAAAAGTGAATTGAATTGTACGGCAAAACTGTAAATGGTGAATGTATAGATAAGATAGGCCAGTGTTCCGGCCCATACCAGCAGCGCTTTTTTGTTTTGCCTGTATGTCAGTAAGGATGATATGACAAGAGCTGGCAATGCAAACAACAGATCGGCAATGTCCTGTCCTATACATTGTGCATACCAGTTGGCTGTTTCTTTGGCATACAGAACATCCGGGAATAACAACCCGGATACATTGGCAATGATGACAAGCAGTGAGAGCAATAGCGATAAGAGGAAGATGGCTTTTCCTGTTTTCATAAAACAAAGCTATTGCTGCACCTTTTGCAGGAAGATGACCTCTGTCAATTCAGCAAGGGAGCTATACCCTGTTGTTCACTACTTTGACCGTAACCAATAACTGGCCCGTATGCCGCATCGTATGTTCAGCCGCATGAAACAGCAGGCCGGTAACAGTAGAAGGAATTTTGGCCCGCCCTACTTCTCTTATTGCTGTCAGCTTTTTTTCATCTGTTGACCTTAGTTGTTCCAATGCCTCTTCCACCTGCCCGTGAAGTTGAGCAAGCAACTCTTTCACGGTTTCATTGCCTGCATATGGCTTTCCTTCATTAGCCAGTTGGGTCAATTGTCGCTGGCTGAGCTGTTCGCCTTTTGCATATGTAAAGAGGCGGTCCAGTACTCCACGCAGGTGCTGCAAATGAAAACCCACTGATGCTAACCCTTCCGGTTTTTCCCATAGCTTCTCATCCGGGAAAACTTTCAGGCTTTCTGTTACTTCATCTCTTGCCTGTAATAAAGTATGAGCTGCAGGTTGCAATAATGCGGGAATTCCATTGACCGGGCCACGCAGCCAGTATTCGGGAGTAACGGGTGTTGCCATATTGTAGTCTTAAACAATTCCGTAAAAGTAGGCTTCGTAACGCTATTATGACGATTCGCTTATTATCGTGAGTGTATCGCCGGTTAAGCCGATACATTCAGTTGCCCATCTTTCATTACATAAAAAAAGAGGACAGTTACTTTAGGCACCTGATAGCAATAATGCTATTATAATCTGATCATCCTTTTAAAAACCTAAAATCAAACTTTTATGAAAATGAGATCACTAACCCTGTCTGTTCTGGTAAGCCTTCTTGTATTCGCTTCCTGCAAAAAGGATTCAAAAGAACCCACGCCGCCAACACCCGTTCAAGCAGATGAGCAATTAAACCCGGCTAACGGCAAGATCAGCCATTATCTTTTTAATGGGAATATCCGTGATACCAGCGGCAACAGTCATCATGGCGGGGAAGCAAGCAGCATTGCCTATGGCCCGGACAGGTTCAACCGTGCGAACCGGGCACTCGCATTGAATGGCACTTCAACCGATTTTGAAACGGGAGGCCTGGGACTCAGCTTTCCCTTTTCCTATTCATTCTGGATGAATGCTGCCGATCCCTCCGCAATCGCTGCCCTGTTTCAATCTGACAGAACTACCGGGGCCTATTACGGTAGCTGGTTACAATTATCCGTAGCATCTGCCAATAAACTTGCCTTTAGTTTTGGAGATGGTACCGGCTCAAGCGGCGGATCAAGGAATTCGTTGCTGAGTTCAGTAGCGCTTTCAGCTAACCAATGGTATCATATTGTTATCAATGTACGTGGCGCCAACGATATGGACCTTTACATCAACGGAGCGAAGGACAACAGCGCTTCTTATGATGGTTCGGCCACCAGTATTGCTTATTCTTCACCTAATCCCTCCAGCGTTATCGGCTCTGCATTTGAGAACCAGAACTTCAATGGAAGGATAGATGACCTCCGGATTTATAACCGTGTATTGACAGCAACAGAAGTAAACAGTTTATATAGTTTTCAGCCCTGAGCATAACCATTAACAGTAACCAATCAATTCCTCCGTTCATCACGGGGGAATTTTGGTTTTATATACCGGGTATTTGCTTACTGGTATTGTTTGTCTTTAACAGAAGAGGCTATGCAGTGAACAGGTGTATTGTTCCGGTTAACAACTGCCGCTATTAAGGTACAGGGGAAAAGTTTTTCTCCTTTCCTCCCCTGCTAACATTACTTTAGACCAGCTAAACCCGCACTTACAGATGCATTCACATGAAAAAACAGTTTGTATTGTTCTGTTCTTTTTTGCTTTCTTTTCTCCTTCTATTTTCAGCTATTCACAACCAACGTGCCATTGCCCTGACTACAACAGGCTGAAGACGGAATATGAGAACGGCGACGCTGACAGCAAGCCATATATTGATCAGTTAAATGCTTCTTCAAATCTTCTCTGCCGGGCAAGGGCTTGTGAATGGATAGCCAGTGATCACCTTGACAACGATAAGTATGATTCTGCAGATATCTTTTTCCGGGAAGCAGAAAAATTATACAGGCAAACCGGTTGCAGCGACAGCGTACTGCTTACTACTTACAAATTATGGGCGCAGCTATATTATACCAAAAGCGATTTTGCCAAAGCACAGGAATATACTTTCAAACTATTACAATCTGCGGAAGCCAGTGGCAACCCGTATGAAACCGGTGTTTGCTATACCATGATCGCCCAGTTGTTCAATCAGACAGGACAAGCGGAAAAAGGTATCGTGTATTCCCGTCGTGCCGTTCCCTTTATCAGCAAGATCGGGCAACCGGCAAAAGCCACTGACCTGCTGTTCAAACTATCAAAACGTTACCTCTGGCATTACCAGGATACAAAGACGATGACAAGCCTTGATTCATCAGAATTGTTCAGTTATCAGCAATTAGCTATTGCCAGAAAAATAAACAGGAAAACTTCTGTTGCGGCTGCCTTCAGCAACCTGGAAGGCGTTGCTTATGAAAGGGGCGATCTGCGGAAGGCATTACAGTTCCTGGATAGCTCTTTTGCCTACACCGACAGCAGTGAGTATGATCATTTAGGTACTAATTACTATGACAGGGCGGATATCCTTCTTGACCTTAAGCAATACGACAAGGCTGCAGGAATGGCCGATTCCTCTTTGTATTACCGGAAACTCTCTGCCAATATCGCCTATATAGCAGAAACCTATGGATTGTTGTCCAGAATTGGTAAAGAAAGCGGGGATTACAGGAAAGCCTATGATTTCAAAGAATTGCAGCGAACTATACTTGATAGCGTACGCAATACAGAAAAAGCCAAAACAGTAGCTGAGCTCGAAAAAAAATATAACCAGGCAAAGAATGAAAGAACCATCAAAGAACTGGCGCAGCAAAAGCAGATATACTTATTGCTGGCCATTGCCGGGTTGCTGGCTGTTATTGCTATCGGTTTTTTCTTCAGGCAGCAATCGCTGAAGCATAAGCAAAAGATACTGGAAACAGAACAACGGCTGAACCGTTCCCGGATGAACCCTCATTTCTTTTTTAATACGCTGGCATCCCTGCAGAGTTTTGCTTTGCGGGAAAATGACACCAAGGCCATTGCTTCCAACATCTCAAAGTTCTCTCACATCATGCGGGAAACCCTGGAGAGTACTTACAGGGAATATGTCACCGTTGAACAGGAAATGGATTTTCTGAATGAATACCTGGCGCTTCAGCAGATACGTTTCCCGGATAAATTCACTTTCAGTGTAACGTCTGCTGACGACCTGGAGGCAGATGACCTTGTTATTCCTTCCATGATCATTCAGCCTTTTGCCGAGAACAGTATTGAACATGGTTTTGCAGGTATCACTTATCCGGGCCGGTTGAATATTCTTTTCAAAAAAGAAAAGGAAGAGTTGCTGATCGAAGTGACAGATAATGGGAAAGGATTGATCACCGGAAGCAAAGAAAACAATGAACATATCAGCCGGGCCAGCCAGATCATCAAAGACAGGATATATTTGCTCAATATCAAACTGAAAACAAGGGCACGGTTCTCGATCGGCAATGCCGGCGACAGAGCAGGGGTTGTGGTAAATATCCATTTGCCGGTACTATACAAACAAGATATAAAGACATAAATTCATTGATCGTTGCCATTTAACTTTAGCACAAGGGATGAAAATACTACTGATAGATAATGAAGTCAATGTAAGACAGGGACTGAAAGAGCTTATACAATTAGTATCAGCAGATATGCCTCTCTTTGAAGAAGCCAATGGTGTATCAGATGGCCTGCAGAAGATAAAGAGTTTTTCCCCCGATATGGTCTTTCTTGATATTGAGATGGATGATGGCACCGGGTTCGATCTGCTGAGCCGGTTGGACAACCCGGCCTTTCAACTGGTATTTACAACGGCGCATGACCAGTACGCCATCCGGGCATTCAGGTTCAGCGCTATTGACTATTTGCTTAAGCCTGTTGACCCGGCAGAGCTCGGCAAGAGCCTTGAAAAAGCTACCAACAATATCCGCCATAGCGACCTGGATAAACGGCTTGCTGTACTGATGCAGCAATTGTCCCATAAAACAGGTCACGACCGTCGTATCGTATTGAAGGATATTGACACTACTTATTTCATCCGTATCGCTGATATACTTTTTTGCCAGGCTGATGGTACCTATACCAAATTCTATATCGTCAATAATAACCCTATCCTGGTTTCCAAAAATCTGAAAGAGTACGAGACAATGCTGGAGCCCCTGGGTTTTTTACGGACACACCACTCCTACCTGGCCAATCCCGATAAGATCCGGATGTTTGATAAAACAGATGGTGGCAGCCTGGTATTGGAAGGCGATCACCGCATACCGGTATCGCAGCGCAAACGTGATTTTGTACTGGGTATGCTGGAGAAAAAGGCCTGATATACCCGGCCACAATTGACAAATGATAATACGAAGGGGGAAAATCCTGTTGTGCAGCAGGAATTTTAAAAATACCTTCGGAAAACATAATCAGTAGGTCTTTTAAACCTGCAGCAGTGGATTTATTCAAAGACCTTCCACCAAAACAGCCAGTATGCACCGCCACCACCGATCAGTTTTAGTTCCTGTCATCATTTTTTTTACCGGCGTCATTATCTTTTATTCCTGCAAAAAGAATGAAAGCGGCAATACCGTTACTGATCCGCTGGCTGCTCTGAACCTGCCCGCTTCTCCGTTTAACTATGCCAGCCAGCCTTTGCCCAATTATCTCCGTACACCCAATATCAATGACCAGGATAATACACCGGCTGCCAATCCTGTCACCGACTGGGGCGCTACACTCGGCCGTGTATTATTTTATGATAAGATACTTTCCATCAACAATACCATTTCATGTGCCGGTTGTCATAAGCAAAGTGTTGGTTTTTCCGATAACCAGGTACTGAGCAAAGGTTTTGCAGGCGGTAATACCGGACGTCATTCCATGTCGCTGATCAATGCCCGGTATTATCCCAATGGCAGGTTCTTCTGGGATGAAAGAGCGGCTACTTTAGAAATACAGACCCTTACCCCGGTACAGGACCACGTAGAGATGGGTATGAATCTCGATACCTTAGTGAGCCGGTTAAAAACAAAAGCACATTACCCGGTATTATTTCAAAAAGCATTTGGTAATACCACCATTACCAGTGATAAGATCGCCAATGCACTGTCACAGTTCGTACGCTCCCTTATTTCTTACCGGTCAAAGTTTGATGCGGGCCGTTCATTGATAGCTCCGCCGCAGGATCCGATCCTTACTCCCTATCCCAATTTTACACCACAGGAAAATATGGGCAAACAGCTTTTCTTTAGCCCGCTTACTGCCTGCAACAGTTGTCATGGCACAGAGACCTTTACGGCGCCCGGCCCAAGGAACAATGGTTTGGAGAATCCCTCCGTTGACCGTGGTGTAGGCGGTGCAACGAATATGCCGGCACAGGACGGCAACTTTAAAGTGCCCTCTTTAAAAAATATTGAACTTACAGCCCCTTATATGCATGATGGCCGGTTTGCCACACTCGAGCAGGTGGTAGAACATTATAACTCCGGTGTACAGCCCCATCCGAACCTGGCGCCACAGTTGAAGAACCCTGATGGTACACCCAAAAGATTAAATCTTACAGTTGACCATAAAGCGGCACTGGTAGCTTTCCTGAAGACGCTTACTGATAATGCCATTACAACCGATGAGAAGTTCAGTGATCCTTTTAAATGATGCTGAAAGAAGAATACATAAAGAATAACAAGTGAGTTGTATTTGCGAAAGTGGGGGTATGCAAAAACAATTTTTATATAAATT
>JAEUVK010000027.1 GCA_016787135.1 Chitinophagaceae bacterium
CATAAGGCGTCACTGGATATTTTTGAAGAAGCAGGAATGGAACGCCTTCACGAAAAAAGAAAAAGATTGGCTGCTTACCTGCATTTTGTATTAAATGATATAAACAGCAGGCAGCAGGAAAAAGTGATAGAAGTGATCACGCCGTCTGATGAAACGGAGAGAGGTTGCCAGGTATCTATGCTGATGCTGAAAAAAGGAAAAGATGTGTTCGATGCATTGACCAGGCAGGGTGTGATAGCCGATTGGAGAGAGCCAAATGTGATACGGGTGGCGCCGGTGCCACTTTATAATACCTTTGAAGATATCTGGCAGTTTGGAAATATAATAGAAACCCTTCTGAAGCAGTAATATGAAAAAGGACGTTACAATTGTCGGGGCCGGTTTGGTGGGTTCATTGCTCTCTATATACTTATCCCGGCGCGGGCATAAGGTGAGCATATACGAGCGAAGACCGGATATGCGAAAAGAAAAGATGAGTGCGGGGCGTTCGATCAACCTCGCTTTGAGTGACAGGGGTATCAAAGCCCTGGAAGAAGTTGGTATTATGGATGCTATCCGTGAGATCGCTATTCCCATGCATGGGAGATTTATTCATAATTCCGACGGTAATGCCACTTTTCAACCTTATGGGAAACAGGGGCAGTTCATCAACTCTGTATCACGGGGAGAATTGAATAAGAAACTTATGGCCCTGGCAGAAAAAGAAGGAGTAGATCTCTTTTTTGATCACAAATGTGTTTCGATCGACTGGAATGCTAATGCCATTTCCTTTGAAACTCCCGGCTCCGGACTCACAACTCGTAACTCAAAACGTATTTTCGGTGCAGATGGCGCTTATTCAGCGGTACGCTTACAACACCAGTTACAGCATGACCGTTTCCAGTATCAGCAATACTATATTGATTTTGGGTATAAGGAGTTAACGATTCCCCCAGCGGAGAACGGAGGTTTTCGCATGGAAAAACATGCGTTGCATATCTGGCCCCGTGGCAACTATATGCTGATCGCATTGCCTAATACCGACGGCAGTTTTACCTGCACACTGTTTTTCCCATTTGAAGGCGATCCTTCATTTGCTTCTTTGGATACAAAAGAAAAAGTAAAATCCTTTTTTGAAAAAACATTTGCTGATGCCTGTCCGCTGATGCCTGAACTGGAAGATGAGTTCTTTAATAATCCCACCTCATCATTGGTCACTGTTAAATGTTATCCCTGGGTTCGGGAAGATAAGTTTGCCCTGATCGGTGATGCCGCCCATGCGATTGTTCCTTTCTTTGGGCAGGGTATGAACTGCGGCTTTGAGGATTGCTCTGTACTAAATGGTCTTATGGATAAGCATGGGGATGACTGGGAAACAATATTAGATCAATACCAGCAGTTACGTAAACCCGATGGGGATGCTATTGCTGAACTGGCATTGAACAACTTTATTGAAATGCGGGATAAGGTAGCCGACCCTAAATTTTTATTGCAGAAAAAGATCGAAGCCCGTTTGCATGATAAGTATCCGATGAAATGGATACCAGCCTACTCACAGGTTACATTCAGTC
>JAEUVK010000038.1 GCA_016787135.1 Chitinophagaceae bacterium
GGAACCAAATATATTTGTTAATATTGTATCAACCAATTTCCTACAAATGGATAATAATTTTTCAGCACAGGTAAAAGAGATCATCTCATTCAGCAGGGAAGAAGCCTTGAGACTGGGAAATGACTTTATCGGCACCGAACATCTCCTTCTTGGCCTAATCCGGGAAGGCGATAATACAGCAGTCCGTATCCTTAAAAGTTTTAATGTTGACCTCTACGAACTTCGAAAGGAAATAGAACTGGCTGTAAAAGATAAGACGGGTAAGAACATTGCTAACATCAACAGCCTCCCGCTCACCAAACAGGCAGAAAAAGTAATACGGGTGACGGTACTGGAAGCAAAAGCTTTAAAGAGTACAACTGTTGAGACCGAGCACCTGATGCTTTCCATCCTTAAGAACAAAGAAAACATTGCTACACAAATCCTAAATCAGTTTGACGTGGACTACGACCTCTTCAGGCAGGAGCTGGGTATTGTAAAATCCGGCGATTCAACCCGTGCCGAATATACCGATGAGAATGACGACGATTTTGATGAAGAAAAGAAATATTCCCAGCAAAAAGGCTCCAAACAATCCGGTAATGCAAAAAGCAAAACACCGGTATTGGACAATTTTGGCCGTGATATCACCAAGCTCGCCGAAATGGGCTCTCTTGATCCTATTGTTGGCCGTGAGTCAGAGATCGAAAGGGTATCTCAGATACTTTCACGCCGAAAGAAAAACAACCCGATACTGATCGGGGAACCGGGTGTGGGTAAGACCGCAATTGTAGAAGGCCTGGCCCTTCGGATAGTGCAGAGAAAAGTATCAAGAGTATTATTTGACAAGAGAGTGATCTCGCTTGATCTGGCAGCGCTGGTAGCAGGTACTAAATACCGCGGCCAGTTTGAAGAAAGGATGAAAGCGATCATGAATGAACTTGAGAAGAACCGTGATGTGATCCTGTTCATTGATGAGTTGCACACTATTGTTGGAGCAGGTGGTGCCAGTGGTTCCCTGGATGCCAGCAATATCTTCA
The DNA here is from genome assembly GCA_016787135.1 of Chitinophagaceae bacterium. Lineage (GTDB taxonomy): Bacteria > Bacteroidota > Bacteroidia > Chitinophagales > Chitinophagaceae > VBAT01. Next base: position 1,020 of record JAEUVK010000038.1, read on the forward strand.
AGCCTGCTTTGGCAAGAGGTGAACTCCAATGCATAGGGGCTTCTACGCTGGATGAATACCGGATGTATATTGAAAAGGACGGCGCACTTGACCGTCGTTTCCAGAAAGTGATGGTGGATCCTCCATCCGTAGATGAGACCATACAGATATTGAATAATATCAAGTCAAAATACGAGGACTATCATAATGTGCTGTACAATGATGAAGCAATAGATGCATGTGTTAAACTAAGTGACCGGTACATTACAGATCGTTTATTGCCTGATAAAGCCATTGATGTAATGGACGAAGTAGGTGCCAGGGTCCACCTGAAGAATATCAATGTGCCGCAGAATATAGTGGAGCTTGAAAAAAAGATCGAAGATGTAAAAAATGAAAAGAACAAGGTTGTAAAAAGCCAGAAATTTGAGGAAGCTGCTTCATTGCGGGATACAGAAAAGAAACTGGCTGAAGACCTGGACAAAGCAAAAGCCGCCTGGGAAGAAGAAAGTAAACATAAACGTTATCCGATAGATGAAGAAGCCATTGCCGAGGTCGTAAGTATGATGACCGGCATCCCCGTTAAAAGGATGGTACAGGCAGAAACGGAGAAACTCCGCAAGATGTCTGAAGATATGCAGGGAATGGTGATCGGACAGAATGAAGCGATCCTGAAAGTAGTAAAGGCTATTCAACGTAACCGTGTAGGGCTGAAAGATCCTAAGAAACCGATCGGCACATTTATATTCCTTGGCCCAACAGGTGTTGGCAAAACAGAATTAGCTAGAGCCCTGGCAAGATACATGTTCGACTCAGAAGATGCGCTGATACGCATTGACATGAGCGAGTACATGGAAAAATTCACCGTCAGCCGTTTGATCGGGGCACCTCCGGGATATGTGGGGTATGAAGAAGGGGGCCAATTGACTGAACGAGTTCGCCGTAAACCATACAGTGTTATTCTTCTGGATGAGATTGAAAAGGCTCACCCGGATATTTATAACATCCTGCTGCAGGTTTTGGATGACGGGCAATTGACAGATGGTCTGGGCAGAAAAGTGGATTTCAAGAATACACTGATCATCATGACATCTAATATCGGGGTACGTCAGTTAAAAGATTTTGGGGCTGGTGTAGGATTTACTACGGCTTCTAAAATGGAGCATGAAGATGAGGCTAACAAGGCTGTGATAGAAAAGGCCCTGAAACGTACTTTCTCTCCCGAGTTCCTGAACCGTATTGATGATGTGATCATCTTTAACAGCCTTTCAAAAGAGAATATTTTCAACATTATAGATATCCTGATGAAAGGGGTGATGAAACGGTTGGCCAATCTGGGCTTCAGCCTGGTATTGACTGAAGATGCAAAAGCCTTTATAGCCGATAAGGGATATGATTCCCAGTTTGGCGCCCGGCCGCTTCACAGAGCCATCCAGAAATACCTCGAAGATCCGCTGGCAGAAGAGATACTGAACCTGAATGTAAAAGCGGGGGATGTACTTGAAGCGGATCTTGATAAAGAGAACAATAAATTGAAGTTCACTTTTAAAAAGATCGAGGAAAAGTCGAAAGCCTGAAATATATTTCGATAAACTTATCAGGGAGTGATTTATTGAATCACTCCTTTTTTATTTTTGCCTGCACACATGTCAAAGAAGATCATCATAACAATAGATGGCTGGTCAAGTTGCGGCAAAAGCACTTTAGCCAAACAATTGGCAAAAAAGCTGGGCTATGTGTATGTAGATAGTGGCGCAATGTACCGGGCCATCACCTTGTATTTTTTGCGAAACCACGTTGACTGGACAGATAAGAAAGAGGTAAATGCGGCCCTGAAGGAGATACATCTTGACTTCAGACCCAATGAACAAACAAGCGCCAGTGAAATGTACCTGAATGATGAGAATGTGGAGTATGTTATCCGGGATCTTGTCATTGCTGAAAAAGTAAGTGATATAGCCGCTATAAAAGAAGTAAGAACATTTGCTGTGGCGCAACAACAGAAAATGGGAACGAAGAAAGGGGTGGTGATGGATGGCAGGGATATAGGTACCGTTGTTTTTCCAAAAGCGGAACTGAAGATATTTATGACGGCGGATAATGCAGTAAGGGTGGAACGCAGGTTCAAAGAGATGTATGAGAAAAACCCGAATGTAACTATTGAAGAAGTAAAAAGCAACCTTGAAATGCGGGATTATATAGATTCCCACAGGGAGGTAAGTCCGTTAAAAAAGGCCGATGATGCCCTGGTACTGGACAACACTAACCTTACCCCGGCTGAACAATTGAATAAGGCTTTGTCCTGGGTCAAAGAAAAGATAAAAACAAAATAGCCCGGGTCATTGATGCTTTTTTACATCCAGCAACTCCACTTCAAATATTAATGCAGACCCCCCGGGAATACCCGGACGATCAAAAGCCCCGTAGGCGAGGTCATAAGGGATAAACAGTTTGTATTTTGATCCTGCCGTCATTAATTGCAGTCCTTCTGTCCAGCCGCGTATCACACCGCCTAAAGCAAAGGTGATCGGTCCTCCGTGATTGTACGATGCATCGAATTCTGCTCCATTGATAAATGTGCCTCTGTAGTGGCAGGTCACGCTATCTGCGGCGGTTGGTTTGATACCTGATCCTTCGGTGACTACTTCATATTGTAGCCCGCTTGCCGTGGTGGTAACGCCGGCTCTCTTTTTATTCTCTGCCAGGAAAACATTACCGGCCTCTATTGTGGCCTGTGATTTTTGCAGTTGAATACCGAAAATAAAATCATTCAGCACTTTGTTGATATTGCTTTCATTAAGTTGTGCCGGTTTATTTCCCAATACATCGTTACAGGCGTTGGTAATTAACCCTGCATTCAGTTTTGTAACACCGTATTGTTTGTAGAAATTACCGTACCTGACACCAATGGCATAACTGGCAGAGTCACGAAGGGTTTTCAGCGGACCCTTCGCTACAGCTGGCTTGGCTGCCGGTTTGGGTGTGGCCGCCACAGGCTTTGTTTTATTTTGTTGTGTCTGCATCATGAATTTATTAAGCGTTTCGTTGGCGCTAAATTCATCCAGCAGTGCTGGTTTATCTTCTAATATGTCACTGCATCCTTTTGAGATCAGTGTTGTATTGAGGCTGGTAATACCTTCCCTTTTATACGAACCTGCAATAGCAAGACCGATCGAGTAGCTGGCTGAATCATTCAGGCTTTTCAATGCAGGCTTTACCACTGCAGCCTTCGCCATCGTTGTTTTAGCAGGTTGTTTTACAGGCGTTTTAGCGGGTGTTTTTGAAGGTTGGGCCAACAAGGAAACGAATGTTACGGACAAAATGAAAATCAGGATCGGTCTTTTCATGCATTTCTGATTAAGCTGTAAAAATAAAAGTTGTTTCCCGTTTTTCTATGCCCTATCAGTTAATTTCGCTCAATCTTTTTTGGGTATGGAATTGTTTATTAAAGAAGTTCAGGTCAGGTGGTCTGACCTTGATCCTAATGTTCACCTTCGTCACTCGGTGTATTATGATTGGGGCGCTTTCTGCCGCATTGAGTTTTTTCAGGCCCACGGTTTAACAACAGACCAGATGCAACAGCTACATTTCGGGCCGATCCTTTTCAGGAAGAATGCGTGTTCAGAAAGGAGATCAGGCTGGGAGATAAGGTGATGATCAATATGAAACTGGTAAAGGCCAAAAGGGATTTTTCCCGCTGGACCATTCAGCATGATATCCAGAAGAACGGAGAGGTTCTTTCTGCGGTACTCACCGTTGATGGCGCCTGGTTGAATACTGCTGAAAGAAAACTGGCGACGCCTCCGGCCAAAGTAGCCGAAGTGTTTTCACAGATACCGGCCGATAGAGATTTTCAGTGGCTGGATTGAGCAATGGAGATTTCCAGTACCCTGATCTTCTGCGGAAACTTTGTGGCGTAACTATTGATGAGATTTGAAATATAGTTGTTCTCTTTATACGGGGTCAGGAAACCCTGAAGCGTTTCTATATCTGCTATCCGGGTATCTGCAGGAATGTATCCCATGCCATAGAATTTCCCTTTTAATACAAGAATGCAGGACTGTTCTTCGGGATTTAATCCATCTTCAATGATAGCAAATGATGGTTTGGTTTGTAAGGATTCAATGGCTTCAAGTACACGGTAATTATACTTTGCCGGTTTTTCTTTTTGTTCACAGGCTCCTTTGCAATATCCTTCTTTGACACCCTCGCATTTCCCCGTATCCGTTTGCATGAAGCATAGTTTCGGGCAAAGGCCGAAATCACGGGTAACCTTCCTTATGATGTCGTGGCCTTCGGTGATGAGGTGAAAAGTGCAAACCGGAATGATGTTCTTTTTATTCTTTTCAATAGCCAGCCGCATATAGCCTTTCTGATCTTCATAAGCAAAAATGCCATACGTATCCTCCCATCCTTTTTGCGAATAATTGAAAATCGGCCACAGCTTTTTGATCTCAGTGGATTCAAGGATGCAGGCCATCAGCTCGGTAGCACAGGGCTGGTGGCTGATAGAATAAGTATGACGGAGAAAATTCTGTTTCTGCCGGCTTTGTGAATTATTGCTGAAATGGCTGTTCACCCGGTAACGGACGTTCCTTGCTTTGCCGACGTAGATGATCTTTCCTTTTTCATCATGAAAATAATAAACGCCGGGAGTATAAGGCAATTGGTCAAACTGATCTTTCGGTACATGGGGAGGAAGAATGAATTCTTTGGAATTACGCTGAAGGCTTTTTTGTATAAAAAGTTCTTTGTCGTTTTTCAGAAGGTGTGTAAACACTTTTACAGTAGCTTCTGCATCACCCCCTGCCCGGTGACGGTTGTGCATCTTTATGCCCAATGAATGACAAAGGTTGCCCAGGCTATATGAAGGGAACCCGGGAATGATCTTGCGGCTTAGTCGTACTGTACATAGTTTTTTTGTGTCCAGTATAAAGCCTGATTCTGCCAGATGGCTTTTGACAAAAGAATAGTCAAAATTCACGTTATGGGCAACGAATATTCTGTCAATAAGCAGTGCGTAAATATCCGGGGCAACTTCTTCAAATTGAGGGGCGTCCGCTACCATATCGTCAGTAATGCCAGTCATTGCCTGGATATATTTGGGAATTGACTGGTTGGGATTGATCAGAGTTTCAAATTTCTCTACTACTTTTTTGCCATCAAATACATGAATGGATATCTCTGTAATACCGTGTGCAGCGGCATATCCTCCCGTGGTTTCTATATCTACTATAGCATACATTCTTATGACACAGACTTGAACGAAAAAAGCAAGTGTTGAATCCGGTAAAAGCGGACGGCTAATTTCGGAATAAATAGGGAAGGGGCATAATAAAATTTACGGCATATTTGCGATTAAATGGTAAGTACAGAAAAACTGCAGATGTTCAGGAACAGGCTGGTAAAAGTTTTCCGTCATGTGGGAAAACAGGCAAAAAAGACCGGGGTGAGCTGTTACAGGATATATGATCATGACCTGCCTGAATTCCCATTTTGTATTGAAATATATGAGTCAAATGTATATGTGGCAGAATATAGCCGAAGGCATGGGATGCCGGAGACGGAACATGATGAGTGGGTGGAAGCCAGCCTGGAGGTGGTCTCAGAAGTATTGCAGGTTTCAAAGACGAACATATTTCTAAAGCTCCGTCAAAGAAAGCCCGGACGTTTGGGACAATACCAGAAATTTGACGAAGTACAACATGAGTTCATTGTGCGGGAAAACGGGTTGAAGTTTATCGTTAACCTTAGCGATTACCTTGATACAGGATTGTTTCTCGACCACCGGATCACACGGCAAATGACCCGGGAACAATGCAGCGGCAAAAAGATGCTCAACCTGTTTGCTTATACCGGGTCGTTTTCTGTATATGCGGCTGCGGGGGGAGCCATAGAAGTTTTCACCATTGACCTGTCCAACACGTATCTCAATTGGGCCGAAAAGAATATGAAGCTGAACGGATTTGATGATGGATCAAAATACAAATTCATCCGTACAGATGTAAAGCAGTACCTCAAAACAGTACCTGCCGGGTATTTTGATATCATAGTGATGGATCCGCCAACTTTCAGTAATAGCAAGCGGATGGAAGATTTTCTGGATATTCAAAAGGACCATGTGGTGCTGATCAACCAGTGTATGATGGCTCTTGCTCCGGGTGGTGTTTTATATTTCAGCACCAACCTCAGGAAGTTTATATTGGATAAAGACAGTATTAATGCTGCGGAAATCAAAGACATTACCCGCCAGACAACAGCGTTTGATTTTGAAGGGAAATTGTTTCGCTGGTGCTACCGGATCGTGAAATAACCTTATATGGGTATGAGAAAAAGAACAGGAAAGCCTATTTTGTATTTTTAACCATAGCTGTATTGTTTGAGACTGTCATTAGTTATACCAAAGCTCCTGCTTCCTGCCTCTTTTTTGTGGGTATGTCTTTCGCATGCTCAAGTATATTATAAGTCCCGCATTATTACTACAAGGGATGGGCTGTCAGACAAGCGGGTGACCTGTTTTTACAAAGATGCCAGAGGGTTTATGTGGATCGGCACTAAGAATGGCCTGAACCGGTATGACGGACATTCATTCAAAGTATATCGTCCGGAAGCCGGCAATTCTATTTCCAGTGAAGTGATCAATGACATTGCCGGCGATAAAGAGGGGAATATATGGGTAGCGACAATGGAGGGGTTGAATTGGTACGACCCGGTAAAGGATCACTGGGAGCGTCTTGTGCCAGATCCGGAACATTCCAATAAAAATGATATTCCCAATTTTGTAGTGTGGGATATATGGTTCGATCAGAAAGGACTCTTATGGATCGCATCAGATGTTTTTGAGTTCAGCAGTTATGATAAGTCTGCAAAGAAATTCACCTACTATGACTGGCCTTCTTTTGCCGGATCCGAGCCGGGCATAAGTAAGTCCCGCAGGTACCGTTCTGTGCAAAGATTAACACCTAAAAATGATCATGAATTCTGGCTGGGTACCACTGCCGGCCTGGTAAGTCTTGATATATCAAAAAGAGCCTTCAGGTTTATCGGCGGAGGTTATTATGCGGATGTTCATGACCTGTCTTACGATGCAGCTGCAAAAAAAGTGTATTTATCGGTACAGGGCGGGAAGACTTTTTTGTACGATGAAACGGGTGATTCATACAGCGAAATATTGCCGGAACCTGAGCCATATCCTTCCTCTTCTTTTATCGTTCCCGGAAAAAATGAGTTGTGGATGGCGTCGGAAAAAGGGTTGATCAAAATCGGGGATGACAGAAAGAATATCACTCTCTCTTCTAATATCCTATTATTGTCTGCTTCACTTTTGCCGGGAGGAGTTACGGCTGTGTATAAGGATAATACCGGCATACAATGGATAGGGACTCCCAACGGTATAACCATGTATGACAATACCAACCTGTCGGCTGTATTCTTGCCTCTTTTACCCATATCTGATAAGGAAGGTAGTAATCGCATGGGCAGTATGTGTTATGATGCTATGGATGATAAATACTTTGTTTGTTCCAGGGAGCCTTCTGTCGTGTTTATTATCAGCAGGCGGTCGGGGAAAATAGATAAACTCACAACAGACGCAGCAGGAGAGAAGTTTCCCGGATGTTTTGCCGTAAAAATGGACCGGGATAATAATATATGGCTTTTAACGGATATGAACGTTTACAGGTATGATAGGATGAAAGACCGGTTTGTTTGGTTTCCAACACCCAATAAAGGCGCCCTTGCCGGATTCCGTGAGATCGAACAGGATGATGCGGGTAATTATTGGTTTGCATCCTTTTCAGGAAGCCTGTATTATTATAGCAAAGAAGAAAAACGATTCACCGTTCCGCCTGACCCGGCGATAAGCCGGATACGGCATATAACAAGTCTTTGTTATGATAGTTTACATGGTATGATGTGGATATCGACATTCAGTGAAGGGATATACAGGTACGATCTGCGGTCAGGAACACTCGAAGGGTATTTTGAGTCGAAAAAAAGCCCTGAATATGCATCATTGAACCTTGTCAACGATATCGTATCGGATGAAGGGGGAAATATATGGGTGGCTACTTATTCAGGCGGGATCTTCCGGTATAACCACGGGGCGTCATACAGCAATGCTTTTACCCGGTTTGATATGAAAAAAGGATTGAACAGCAATAGTTATATCTCTCTGGTAAATGACTCTTCCTTTTTGTGGCTTTTATCAGGTAATGGTATTGCATTTATGGATACCTCCGGAAGATTCTTATCTGATGTAAAAGAGGACAAGATGTTCAATTTCTCAACATACAGTTCTGACAGCCGTTACCCTCACGATATTTTTTTTAACAAGAGGTATAAAGAGCTAATGGTAGCTGTCAGCGGTGGATTGCTGTTATATTATCCTTATTCTCATCGTGCTGATGTTTCCTTTCCCGTATTATTAACCCATGTGAACATCAACAATAAAGAACTGACTACAGAAGCCACCAACCAATCATCCGTTTATCGTATCCCTTTCCGGTCAAATTCTGTATCGTTTGAATTCGCAGGACTATATTATGCATCTTCATCGGGTATAACATATGAATACAGGCTTGATGGGTATGATGTTGGCTGGATCAATGCAGGTAATAATCATATTATCAGCTACCAGAACCTGGCGCCGGGCCATTACTCTTTATATGTAAGGGCAAAGGATAGTAACGGTAATGTTGCCGGTGAAAGCAGAGCTTTCACTTTCAGGGTTGTGCCACCTTTCTGGAAGACATGGTGGTTCATTGCGGCAACAGCTGTGATCGCCGTTGTATTACTTTATCGTCTTATTTATTCCCTGAGACAAAAAATAAAGGCGGAAAAAGCGTTGAATGAATTTGCTACTTCATTGTACGGTCAGCATACCATTGAAGATATTTTATGGGATACCGCCCGGAATTGCATAGAAAAGATCGGGTTTACTGATTGTGTGATCTATCTGAAGGAAGATGCACGGGATATGCTCGTACAGGCTGCAGCGTTTGGTCCTAAGAACCCTTATCGCAGGGAGATACTGAATAAAATAGAAATACCGGTAGGAAAGGGTATCGTAGGATCTGTTGCTAAAACAGGAAAAGCAGAGATCATCCGTAATACAGGTAAGGACCCCCGCTATATTCTTGATGATGAGAAAAGATTATCAGAGATCACAGTACCGGTCATGGTAGATGGAAAAGTGTTTGCTGTTATTGATTCAGAACATCCGAAAAAGCATTTTTTTAACAGGTATCATTTGTGGTCGCTGGAGAAGGTGGCGGGTATTTGTTCTGAACGTATTTCAAAGTACCTGACCGAAGAGAGACTGCGCAGCAAAATAGCCCGTGATCTGCATGATGAAATGGGCTCAACGCTTACAAGTATCAATATCGTCAGTAAAGTGGCTATGGAAGGGGGAATGGCAGACGGGCAGATCAAAAAATATTTACAGAATATCAAAGATAACTCCGGCCGGATGATGGAGAGCATGAGTGATATTGTATGGGCGATCAATCCTGCCAATGATAGCTTTGAAAAAGTGATATTGCGGATGAAAGAATTTGCGGCTGAGATATTGGAGCCTGTCCGTATCAATTATTTTTTTTCGGAGGAAGGGCCACTGGAGAAGACACAACTGAACCTGGAGCAGCGGAAAGATATATATATGATATTTAAAGAAGCGCTGAACAATGCTGTTAAATACAGTGGTGCTACCGAGATCAACATTATTATGCAACAAAAGAAAGATGGTCTCAAGATGGTAATAACCGATAATGGAAACGGCTTTGATGCGGAGAAAGTCCATTCGGGCAATGGATTGAAAAATATGAAGACCCGGGGAGTGGCCATGCGGGGACTATTGCGGATAGAATCAATAAAGGGCGCCGGCACTTCGGTCATTCTTGATATACCATCACATGATTAGGGTATAGTGAGCTACACAAAACGTACATAAGTTGCAGCTGCAATCCTGAGTCGGAAATAATGAATATTTATGCCGGTCAATATTTTAATATACGAGGATAATGTGAACCTGAGGGAAAGTCTTACCAGCCTGCTGGTGCTGACCGGGGAATACAACGTGATAGATAGTTTTCCTGATTGTACCAAAGTAACAGAACAGGTAAAGAGCCTGATGCCGGATGTAATACTAATGGATATTGACATGCCTGGAGTCAATGGGATTGAAGCAGTAAAAAAAATACGGGAGTTCAACAAAGAGGTACAGATCATCATGCTTACGGTGTTTGATGATAATACGCATGTTTTTGAGGCGATGTATGCAGGTGCTAATGGGTACCTGCTTAAAAAATATGTGTCAGATAAACTCATTCATTCTATCCGGGAAGTATTGGACGGAGGTGCACCCATGAGTCCCAGTATTGCCCGGATGATCATTTCTAATATGCAGCAACCGGTTCAGGTAGTTAATAATGATTACCAGCTGACCAACCGGGAAAAAGAGATACTTCAGCTGCTTTCCAAAGGGAATAGCTTCAAAATGATCGCTGCTGAGCTGATAATTAGTCTTGATACAGTTCGTACACATATAAAACGCATCTACGATAAGCTCCATGTTCGTTCACAGATAGAGGCAGTGAGTAAAGCCATCAATGAAAAATTGGTGTAGTCACATTTAATAATACCATTTCTCCGCTGATATTTAGTAAGAATTCCTTTTGTTCCTGATACATACCCTGATCAGGTGACGCATCATTACGGTATTGTAATGCGTCTTTTTTCATTTCAACTTTACAGAGTCTCTGACAGCCTTTATAAAATATAGTTATCTGTCAGGGGCGGTCATTATATCTAAATCTCAAAACTGCTTTATGAAGAAGATTACTTTAGCATTGTTAATAGTATTGCCTGTTGCAGTATTATTTGAAGTAAAAGCCCAGAATGTGGGTATCGGTATTACTACTCCCAATGATAAATTGCATGTAAACGGGGGTAAACTCAGGCTGGAAGATGCTTCCTATCCCTGGATATCTTTTGTGAACGGAAGTACGCTCCAGGGGTTCATTGGCGCCGAGGGAGTGAACATGCGGATCGGTACCTGGCCGGGAACAAATCCAACTGGTAAAATTTTTCTCCGGACCAATTCAATTGACAGGTTTACTGTTGATGAAGCTGGTGATGTGGGCATTGGTGTGACAGCCCCGCTAAGCCGGTTGCATATAAAAGGCGCAATGCGGCTGGAATCAACTTCCAACACTACTGGAGCAATCTTCAATTTATACGGCGGAACAGATGACCTCAGCTATATACAATTTTATAAAAACCTGACAACCCCTACAGCGATGGGGTATATCGGTTTTAGTGGAAGCGGCGATTACGCAGTATGGGTAAAGGGAACTGCCACATACCTGAACAGTGACGGTATGGGAATTAGTAATTCTGCCCCTTTGACAAAGCTGCATATACTCAGCGGCCAGGATGCCGGGTTGGGAAGCACCGCTAATGGCTATCTCATGTTAGGGCCAGGTACAAGTACGAACATCATTATTGACAACAATGAAATAATGGCCCGTAATAACGGGGCTGCAGCTCCGCTTACCTTGCAGAATGATGGGGGATCGGTCCGTATCGGGAATGTGGCCGCACCAGCAGGATATCTTTTTGCTGTGAATGGAAAAATGATCAGTGAAGAATTAAAAGTGCAGTTATCCGGCAACTGGCCTGACTATGTTTTTCACAAGGACTACCGGTTGAAAAGCTTTGACGAATTAAGAAAGTTCATTTCGGTGAATAATCACCTGCCGAATATTCCTCCGGCTGAAGAACTGGAGAAGAATGGCATGGAGGTAGGTGATATGCAGAAACGGATGATGGAAAAAATCGAAGAGCTGACCCTATATGTGTTGCAGTTGGAAGAGCAGATCAGGGAAATGAAAAAACAAATTTCCAACAAGTAAAAGTTGTCGTTTATGTTACGATTTGCTGTATTATTAATATCGTGCTTGCTGATTGGTGACATATGTCTGGATGCGCAACCCCAGTTTGAGTTATCAAGGAATGTTTACCGGCTGCCATACCTGGCGGGAACCACGGTTACGGTAAATAATGATCATAATACCCATGATCCCCTTGGACGGTATGATCTGAAAGGGTCAGGCTTTGGAGGTGATTGCAGTACCAACTATCCGATAGTAGCGGCGGCCGAAGGTGTCATCAGGCGTATCGTTGATAATCACAATGTACACGGACCGGATTGCAGCTCAAATTGTACAGATTATAATAATTATGTCTGGATAGAACATGCGAACGGGGAATGGACGAAATATTCCCATATGAAATATCACAGCACTACCATTGATGCAGGATTATCTGTAGGCGACCAGGTTTGTGCCGGTACTTTTTTAGGCTATGAATGTGATATTGGCCAGGCTTCAGGCCCCCATCTTCATTTTGAGGTCAGGCATCCCAATAATCCGGCTAATATTCAGATATCAACTGCCGGAGGATTCATGAGCGATGCTGATCACCGGATACCGGTCATCAACACTATATCAAAACATTACCTTTCTGATGGTGATAGCTGGACTGCTTCTGGTTCTACGGCTTGTACATCAACAGACATTGCAGTGGTCCTGACGACAACAATAAGTAGTAGCGGTATACGGGTATATATGGCATCCGGGACAGTTACAACGCTGGCGGGCATAGGATTCACGTTTCAAAATGGTTCCAATGGATTATTCCAGGCAGGCGGCAGTATTACCCTATCCCCGGGTTTCACAGCATCGGCGGGTTCTTATTTTGAAACAAGGATTGGTAGTTGCGCCACTACCAATATGACGGGCACTTGTAATTAATTGTACAACTCTAATTATAAATAAATGAGGCGGCGGAAAATAATTTCATTCTTTATACTCCTTGTATCAATGGGCATGAGTGCATCTGCCCAGCAGGGAAAAGAATGTGGCACACCAGCCCCGGCTAATAAACCGGTACTGACGGCTGCTAAATTGCAGAGAGCAGAAAACCAGCGATTGCTGTACACATCTCCTTATCCTTTAAAAGTATTTATCCGTGTCTTTGCTGACGATAATGGCACTAACCTCGCTGCAACGGAAGAAGATGTATTGAGACAGTTTGAAAACATGAGAAGCTTTTACAATGCACATGATATCTGTTTTATTCTTGCGGGTTATGAGGTGACAAGGCATTCTGACCTGAACAATATGAATATAGATGAGGCCGATGACATGGCTGACCTGGAAGGATATGTACTGAATGGCTGTATGAATATTTTTGTGCATGCTGTTCTTTATGGTGATGATGGTACGCTGAACGGGAATGCTTATGGTATTCCCAACCATTTTCTCTCATTGGTGGCATCTGCTGTCAGTTCCACTACTAATCTCAGTACCATGGCCCATGAAATGGGGCATTGCCTGGGGCTCTTGCATACATTCGAAGATGCGTATGGGGAAGAAGCTGTAACCCGGTCTGGTAGTTGCAGGGATTGTGAAGACGACGGAGACCTTCTTTGCGACACGCAGGCCGATCTTGATACGGATCTTGTAAATGCGAGTTGTGTATATACAGGTTCATCGCTGGACGAATGCGGTGTACTTTATCTCTGTGAAGAAACAAATATCATGACGTATGGAAGGCGGTCCTGCCGGGATCATTTTACAAATGGCCAGGGAGCAAGGGCAAGAACCTATGTGCTGGATGACCATGAAAACCGCATTGCAGAAAATGCATTGGCGATTGGTAATGCCAACCTCACGGTTGGTACCAGTATTTACGCAGCGAGAAACTCGATCATTTTTATCGCCAGCAGTTTTACTGTTTCATTAACTGCTACTGCGAATTTTTCAAGCCGGTCAATTACTTTTTCCCCCGGTGTTGAATTGAAGCCACTAGTTGGATATGTTCATGCAAGGGCGGGTACCTATTGCCAATAAAATCAGGCTGATGCTTCTTAATATCCCCCAAAAGGGTTATATTAGATGGAGTAATCCTTCTTAATTTTATATAGCAGGACTTTGTAGTCTTCCCGGCCTGTTAACAGAATTCTGATCCCCTTGAAAAGCTGCATGATCGGTACCGTTTGATAAACAGTGTATGCCGTTTACTAAACCAGGCGGAATACTCATATTTTAACTGAATAACTTTACGGTCACAAGGTAATAGTCCGTGTTAAACTATTTTAATACTGCTATTGTCACCTGGCACAATAAAACTGAACTTTTATGAAAAGATCATTACTGTTTTTCATTCCTGTGGCGATCATAACTGCTAATGTCAATGCCCAGTTGAAAATTGATAACGCCACTTTCTTTATAAGTGCTGGTGCGACTGTAACAGTGCAGGGAGATGTAACCAGCAATGTCGATATACAGGGTACCGGAGTCCTGCAGCTAAAAGGTACATCAACGCAAAATGTTGATATGGGTGGCTTTGTGATCCCTAATCTGGAAATAGACAATTCGTCGGCCAATATCAATCTTCTTAGCAATGCCCGGATAGGAACAAGCCTGCTTTTTACAAACGGCAAGGCCCAATTGAACGGTTTTGACCTGTTTATTGCCAATGCAGCTACCGTCTCCGGGGCTTCTTCTTCAAAATTTGTGATCACTAACGGAACAGGCCGGCTGGTAAAAAATTCTTTGGGTGCTTCGTCTTTTACTTTCCCGGTTGGTTATAGTGCTGTTGAGTTTAACCCTTTGACAATAAGTAATAGCGGTACTGCAGATGACATCGGAGTTCGTTGTTTACAAAATGTACTTGACCAGGGGCTGACCGGAAGTGCAGTTACTGCTGATTTCGCCAATAATAGCTGGGTAGTAACAGAGGCAATAGCCGGAGGGTCAAATCTATCCTTGGCAGGCGAGTGGGCTGCCGGAGATGAGCTGTCAAATTTTAACAGGGTTAAATCGGGAATTGCCCGGTACAATACAGGAACTGACTGGGATTTGCCTGCAAGTAATGTTATTGCTGCAGCCGGTTCTGGTCCTTATAACCGCAGTCGGAGCAACATTACTGCGGCTGGTGTCTTTGCTATTGCTGACCTCGAAAAAGTTAATGCGGCAAGATTGAATTTGAAGGTATTCCTTCAGGGAGCTTATAATAGCGGGACGGGGCTGATGAATGACCTTCTTCGTGATGACCCGGCAACAGGAGGAATTGACCCTGTGATACCAACAACACAGCCTTATAATGCGGCTCTAAATGCCAGATTCACCAGGGTAGGTGTATATGATGGCTCCGTTTCTGTCAATGAAACGGTAGACCCTTCTGTGTTTAATATAACAGGTAATAATGCGATTGTTGACTGGGTATATGTATCCACTCTCGATGCATCGTCACCATCAACAAAACTTCAGACACGTGCGGCTCTTTTGCAACGTGACGGGGATATAGTTGATGTAGATGGGGTCTCCCCGCTATCAGTGCCTATTGATACGGACGGTAATTATCATTTTCTCATCAGCCATCGCAATCACCTTAGTGTCAGAACACCTTCTGCGCAAACGCTGGCAGATAATGCTATTTTGAATTATGATATGACTGATGCACAAAATAAAGCTTATCAGAACGGAGCGATCATTTCTAATGCTGCAATGGCAGTTAATGGGAGCGTTTACCTGATGTGGGCCGGTAATGCTAACCTTGACGATTATACCAGGGTAACTTCTCTTGCTATTCCTGTAGTCCCTTCTGATGCCGCTTTTATTCTTGGAACTGCCCTATCCGGTAATCCCAATGCGACAGTTACAGGATACAACCCTTCTGATCTGAACATGGATCGGAAGGTAAGGGCAACATCTCTGGCGATTCCGGTAATTCCTTCGGATATTTCATTTATGCTAGGTACTCCACTTAATGGTGATAATAACGCAACTCGTCGTGAACATAAGTAAATAAAAGTACAGTTATGAAAAGAACGTATTTTATAGTGATAGTGATGCTGAGCGGACTGCTGGCGATAGGGCAGTCCCAGCCGAATAATCTGAATATCGGCCTGTTTGATGCCGGCGCACACGGGAGTTCGTCCGGGAACCTT
>JAEUVK010000045.1 GCA_016787135.1 Chitinophagaceae bacterium
AATTTAAATAAGGAGGTTAAAGCTAAGGAAAGGACGGATTCAATAGCAGCCGTTCGCCAAAATCAGTCCTGTTTTTCCTCAGAAAGAGATATGGATTTTGCCCCAACCGATTTTTCCTTTATTTTTGCGGCCCGCTACAGACAGCGTCATTTCGGGTGGCTCTGGACGCCATATCCCGGTAAGATGCTGAAAGCGAAGCAAGGCCCCGTAGCTCAACTGAATAGAGCATTTGACTACGGATCAAAAGGTTTCAGGTTTGAATCCTGACGGGGTCACCCGGAGCAACTCATGCGAGTTGCTTTTTTTGTAAGTGCCTGTATAATATTCTTCTGACATGCGGCTATTCGATGTCTGCTTTCATGCGAACAGGATAGCTATTCGGCTCTCAGGCGCAGAATATGTTTGTTTACCACTAAAAGGGTATTGACTTAGGACTTTTTTTAACGTAGCTTCATCAAATATCATAGTCAGGATTCCCGCCCACCCTCTCCCGACTTTTTATACAGGTTATTACTCCATGGTTCTGGTAGCCAGTTCATTGATCCCATGAGGCGCAGCCGGATATAAATCTTTAAAACCAATTACCGAACGCAGCGCCGGGAAAAACTAATGTAATGATGGAATACTGCGTACCCGGAATAGAACGCCTGCTGAAATAAATGATACTATAAAAAGGTAATACACTTCTTTTTTCAGTTAACAGACATTGCTCAGGTCATTTTGCCTGCTGTTACGGATGCCTGTCACTGCTATCTTCTTTCATCTTCCTTCATTTCATTGGCAAAACAACTATGCAGCCGCCAATACAGGCAGGCTGTCCGCTCTTTGACGCCTTCGGCAACCTTATTCAATTAAAAATAAAACAGGAGGTTACTATGCCTAACAAAAAACCAAAGGTGAAAAAGGAAAACAAATTTTCCTACACCAATAAGCTGACCAAAAAGTCAGTGAAGTTCACACCCGTGGAAGACGAAGTGGTGGTAACATTTCAACCAGGCTCTACTTCAGAGACAGCCCGTTCGGCGATGGAGAAATCGTCTATGTCGATCACAGAGGGAATGAATATGCAAAGAGGGTTTGCTGTATTCAGTGATGCATCGGTACCAAAAGAGAAAAGCAAGAAAGACCATTTAACGGATGAAACTAATGTGGCCAACGCCCTGCCTGTGATGGTTGACCAGGAAGGCTTAAAAAGGTTCTTCTTACCGGACGAGTTCACCGTACAGTTTAAAGAAACTGTTACCAAAAAAGACGCTGAAGCTTTGATAAAGAAACTGGGCAATAAAATACTGGTTGAGCAACGTACGCCCGGCTACTATACACTTGAAGTGCCGGAAGGAGAAGGCCTGTTTGAAAACATCCAGAAGTTTGGTGAACTGGAGGATGTGGCCTTTGCCGAACCTAGTGAGGCAGGGTTCAATGATGCATTGCAATATCTGCCTGACGACCATGACTTCCCGGTCTTGTGGGCAATGCGAAATACTGGCCAGGTAGTAAATAGTATTGCGGGGACCCTCGATGCTGATATTGATGCAACTGATGCCTGGGACATTAACAGGGGAAAACCTGAAGTGGTGATCGCAGTGATTGATACTGGTTGTGATATGGATCATCCTGACCTGAAAGCAAATTTGCTGCCGCGTGGTACTGAAGACTGGGATTTCGCAGATGCAGGTGATCCTTCTCCTGATGATTCAGATATTCATGGCACACATGTGGCAGGAACTGCTGCTGCTATTGATAATACAGTAGGCGTGATAGGCGTAGCTCCCCAATGCCGTATTATGCCACTGCGTGTAAATCTTACGGCTGGTATGAATCAAAACCGTGCTGACGCTATTAATTTTGTGGCCACACATGCTGCTGCCAATCCATCCCGCCGCTATGTAATTAACTGCAGTTGGAAAATGAGCGGCGACCATGCAGGTGTGCATAATGCCATTATAAATGCGGTGAGCAAAAATGTGGTTATTTGTTTTGCAGCCGGAAATGCCAATACCAATATTGATGTTACAGCCCAATACCCTGCTGTGTATCCGGAGGTGATAGCCGTAGCTGCGACAAATCAGAAAGATGTGAAAGCATCCTTTTCAAATTATGGGACCAAAGTGGATGTGTCTGCTCCGGGTGTGAATATTTATTCCAGCATTCCGGATAACACTTACACCTACCTGGATGGTACTTCAATGGCTTCTCCGCATGTTGCGGGCCTGGCCGCATTGATATGGTCAAGGAATAAAACGCTGACAAATGCACAGGTAAGAAATATTATACAGTCAACCTGTGACAACATCGATGTCAAAAATCCCGGCTTCGCTGGCAAACTCGGAAAAGGAAGGATCAACGCATACAATGCATTGATACATACGCCAGCGCCTGTATTGCCATTTACAGTTATCCGCAGGTTTCGTTTTCCCCAGTTGAACGCAGGTTCCAGCTCAGCACTGGCCTATGTCAGGCGTATGCGCATTGGATTTATTATACAACCTGTGCTGATGTTTTTGACGCAAAAGCCTTTCTCCGAAAAGATATTTTATATGAATCCCGGTACGGGTGTGGTAATCGGTGGCGTTGATCCGGTGAATAACGATACCATCGGTAGTATTGAATGGGATGGAAATAATATACGTGTGGCAAACGTAACTACAGGCTCCGGTTTCATCAATACCATTAATCCTGCTACAGGCGTACAACTGGCTTCTATGCCTGTACCTGCAGGCCGGGGAGAAGGGATGGCTTATGATGGAACGTATTTTTATTACTCTACGATAGCCAGGATATATGTTATAAAACCAACCGGTGCGGTTGTAAGATCTTTCCCTGCGCCGGGTGGCGGCAGTCATGCGCTGGCTTACGGTGATGGATTACTTTTCAGCGGAAATAGCACGACGGGGATCATTACTGTATTCCATCCCGATACACAGATCATACATGGTACAATAAACTCGCCGGGCGGGGGTGCCAATAAAGCGCAGGGACTGGCCTATAATGCTTTCACTAATGAGCTCTTTGTTGCCAACCAGGGTGAGAATATCATTTATGTTGGCAGGGTAACACTATAAGATCAATAGCTCAAAACAACTGTTGCTAAAACAGTATTGCAAAGTTTTGTTTTCATTCGGCCAGAGACAGAACTTTGCTTTTTATTTTTACTCCTGTATTGCTGTATCTTTACCTATGCCTGAATTCAATACCCGGATAACACAGATCCTGTTACTATCGCTGATCGTTCTGCTCGTTTATCTCGTAGTAAAAGAACTTTATATTTTCCTGCCTGGGCTATTAGGCGCTTTAACATTGTACATTCTCAGCCGGGCCAATTATTTTCAGCTGGTCTATAACCGGAAATGGAAGAAAGGATGGGCGGCAGGGCTTTTTATTATTTACTATCTTTTGCTTATAGGCCTTCCGGTTTTTCTGGCAGTGGTACTGATAAGCCCTAAGGTCAATTCATTTTTGTCGAACCCGGGTGAGATGATCAATGATGCCAAGCATTCAGTGTTACTCATCCAGCAAAAAATCGGGTTTAATTTTGTTTCAGAGGCTTCACTTACCAATTCGTTGAGCAAACTTTCTGCATTCATCCCCTCTATTCTGAATGATACCGCTAACCTGATCACCAACCTGGCGATCATGCTTTTTGTTCTTTACTATATGTTGTATAACGGCCGGGATATTGAACGTACGCTGAACAGGATCATTCCACTGAAGCAGGAAAATATCAATATGCTAGCCTCCGAGACAAAAAAAATGGTCAGGGCTAATGCACTGGGTATCCCGCTTATCTCTATCATTCAGGGACTGACTGCCACACTTGGCTACTTTGTTTTTGGTGTAAAAGAATGGGCGTTATGGGGTTTTCTGACAGGGGTGTTCGCTTTTTTCCCGGTTGTAGGAACAATGATCGTATGGGTACCGCTGGTGATCTATACATACGCTGTTGGTAACACATGGCAGGGTACGGCTTTACTTATTTACAGTGCTGTTGTTACCGGCAACGTGGACTATATATCCCGCATCACTTTATTGAAAAGAATGGGAGATGTGCATCCTGTCATTACTATTCTTGGTGTAATAGTGGGATTGGGATTATTTGGGTTTATCGGCCTGGTGTTCGGTCCCTTACTGATAAGTTACATCATCCTGCTGTTCAATATTTATATGAATGAGTTCATTGATATACCAAGACCACAACCACATGCAAGAACACCGCAGGAAAGTGAAGATGATATTGAACCGGACGAGTAAAAAAAACACCGCCTGTGAAAGACGGTGCCCGGCAAATGTATTCATGAACAGATTACCTGTCTCTTAATTTAGATAACAAACGAAGTATCTCCAGGTACAGCCATACTAATGTTACCAGCAATCCAAAAGCGCCGTACCATTCCATGTATTTAGGGGCTTTCATTTCTGCTCCCTTTTCTATCATATCAAAATCCAGCAGGAGGTTCAACGCAGCAAGGCATACCACCACAACAGAAAAACCAATGCCAAGAGGAGTAGCAGCATTGGTAAAAGCAGCGATCTGTGTATTGAATGCCAGTGATGCGATCCATTGTATAAGGTAGAAAACCATCAGGCTTACGGTAGCAATGGTAATAATGGACCTGAATTTGTCTGTTACTTTGATGAGTCTTGTTTTGTAAAGTATGTACATGACCAGCGTTACAACCAATGTGAGGCCTACTGCCTGCATTACGATGCCGGGATACTTGGTTTGAAAAGCGTAATCGTAAAAAGCGGACACTGATCCGACAAATAATCCTTCAAGCAGTGCAAAGGCGGGCGCCAGGAACGGGGACCATTGTTTTTTAAAGGCCATGATAAGCGCAAGCGCTAAGCCTCCGAAAACTCCGGTCAGCATCAGTGGCATCGGATTACTTCCTTTGTAAAACTGGGTCCATGCCAGCATAGTAGTTCCCATCATCAATAAAAAAAGAACGCCGAATTTATTCATCGTTCCCCTGATGGTCATCTCTTCACCAGTACTGATGCCTTGAAAAATTGTTCCTTCAAAAGCTTTCTCCTGCAAAGTGGGATTACCTGATTTAAATAATGCCATAACGGTTTAATTTTTTATGAAGATAGCTAATAAAAATCACAAGGGCCAGGAACCAGGTTCCAAATAAATCACAATCTGAAATGTCCGGACAAGAATATCAGGAAGTTGAATATTTTGAATTTTAGTTTAAAATTTATTTGATTCCTGAAATCTGAGATTTGGGTTTTTCTTAATAGTTCCAGCGTACAAAGGCCTCCATAGCAGCATAATGCGTCAGGCCGAGATCAGCATATAATGCAGCAGTAGCGCCATTTCTTTCTTCTGCCCTTTGCCAGAATTCCCTTGAATCACTTCCCTGGAAAGGGACCATATCTTTTTGAGATTGATGTATGAAAATTCCAAAACGTTTTTTCAATACCTGGTCCGGGCTCATGGGTATCGCCATTTCTATCTCTTCAATATTCCATTCCTGCCATGCTCCTTTGTATAGCCACAACCAGCAATCACTGATCCATTCATCACCGGCAGCTTTAATTCGTTTCAAAGCTTCGAGCACTGTATGAAAACAGACGATATGTGTGCCATGCGGATCGGCAAAATCGCCGGCACAATAAACCTGCTGAGGTTTTATTTTTCTTAATAATTCAATAGTGATCTTAATATCTTTTTCGCTCATTGGTTTTTTCTCTATCGTACCGGTCTCATAGAAAGGAAGGTTCTGAAAATGTATGTTCTCATCCTTTATCCCGACATAGCGGCATGTGGCTTTCGCTTCTCCACGCCGTATCAGGCCTTTGATAGAACGTATGGTGGGCGTATCTACCTGGTTGGATTTTTTATTGGCCAAAAATTTCCTTGCATTGGCCAGTATCTTTCCGGATTTACTGGTATCAATACCGGCAATTTCTTCAAAGCCGACCGCAAAATCCAGGAAACGGGTAACGAATTCATCGGTCACTGCAATATTGCCGGAGGTTTGGTAGGCAACATGCACATCATGTCCCTGGTCGTGCAACCGCTGAAAAGTACCTCCCATGCTTATAATATCATCATCAGGGTGGGGAGAAAAGATAACCACTCTTTTGGGATAGGGCGATGGTCTTTCCGGGTGTCCGGGAATGATGGCATCTTTCTTTCCTGCCGGCCATCCCGTGATCGTATCACGGAGTAAGTAAAATACCTCGAGATTTATTTCATAGGCATCGCCTTTTTCCACCAACAGGTCACTTAAACCGTACTCATTATAATCACTGTTCGTTAAGCTGAGCACCGGCTTCTTCAGTTTCAATGCCATATTTACTACAGCTTTCTTTATCATTTTAGGTGTCCACTCGCAATCGCCGGTCAGCCAGGGTGATTTATTTCGCGTCAGTTCTGCTGCTGCCGCTTCATCAACAACGAATGTTACGTCATCATGATTTTGCAGTAACGATGCGGGCACCTGTTCTGTATCATCTTCTTCCACTGCTTTTTTCAATACAGGTGCTTTGGCAGGCCCCCAGGCCATCAATATTATTTTCTTTGATTGTAAAATGGTGCTGATGCCCATCGTGATCGCTAATCTTGGTACCTGCGAGATATTGGCAAATTCATAGGCGTTTGCAATACGGGTAGAGTTGTCAAGTGTGATAAGCCTTGTTTTTGAATAAATACCTGAGCCAGGCTCATTGAAACCGATATGCCCGTTATTTCCTATTCCCAGTATCTGCATGTCTATTCCGCCAGCTTCTTTTATTTTTCTTTCATACTGCTGGCAATGGTGCTTTATATCTTCTTTATTAACGGTGCCGTCAGGTATATGAATATTTTTGGGATTGATGTCCACATGATCGAAGAGATGGGTACGCATAAACCGGTTGTAACTCTGCAGTGCATCGTTATCGATCGGGTAATATTCATCCAGGTTGAAGGTGACAACATTTTTAAAACTCAGTTTTTCCTGTTTGTGCATCCGCACCAGTTCTGCATACAATGATTTGGGTGTAGAGCCGGTAGCCAGACCTAACACACACTTTTCTTTACTTTTTTGTTTAGCCCTGATCAGGTCAGCGATCTGCTGTGCCACGAACTTTGAACCATCTTTCGGGTCGGGATAAATTTTAACGGGTATCTTTTCAAAACTGTCAGAGAGATCAATAGAGGCAACTTTCTTAGCCATATCGTAATATTTACTGTTGATGGAGCTTCAAAGATATTGAAATGTACACAGGCTGGCCACTCAAAAGAGGCTGCAAAAACCCGCAAGCATACATGATTTTTCAATTCACCTCTATTTCATCTACGAATAGCCATGCTTTGTTACCGGCGCCGGGATTACCATCTGGAATGATCCCTTTATTTTTAACAAAGACCTTGATATAACGTGTAGAAACAGGAGCAGGATTTATTCGGATCACCCCATTGGATCCGCTGGTCTTTTCATATAGGTTAGCTTTTCCTATTGCATAAAATTCCCGTCCATCCTGCGAAATGGATATCTCTGCATACTCCGGCGGATAGATCCAGCTTCCACCTGAACTAAGGGAATGAATAGTGACGTTCCCGATAAACTGGCTGACACCAAGATCAATGATCGCTTCGAGATCATCACCACTCCATCCGAGGAATTCGCGGCTGCGGGCAAGTCCTTTCTCATTTTGCACCCCATTTACTAATGTAAAAACGCCATCACCCGGGTAGTTTTTGGAAGGTTCAACTGATAAGCTGATCTGTTTGCCTGTGGCTTTGTTGAGCTGAAACTTTTGAGTGACCAAAGGAGTAGTAAGATTCTTGCCGACTAATGTATAGCCATAAACCCCGGAACATTTTATTCTTTTTGTGTAAGGAGTTTTTTCCAAACAAACATAACATACCGTGTCGGTAACTGATTTTGGTTTGGAATCAATGCAGTTACTGTCCATTGCGGGATAATTATGAAATAAAATTTTCTCACCGGGGATTTTGCTGTTTATCGTTAATAAAACCCCATTGTTATTTTGATCCTGAGTAACAGATGCATTCAAATCATAAAATGCCAAACTATAATTCGACTTCCACAGGTCATATCTTTTAAATTGCGTCAATAGCCTTTTTTCAAAATCTTCCTCGCTTTTATTTTCTTTTTTGGTCCACAATACCTCACTCAATGCTGTCATGCGGGGGAAGATCATGTATTCAACTTTCCTGTTGTTCTTCATGTATTCGGTCCATACATTAGCCTGTGCCCCTAAAATAAATTTACTTTCTCCAGCATCCAGTTCTTCAGGTATGGGCTCGTACGCATACACTTTCTCAATAGGATTATAGCCGCCAATAGTTACCGAGTCTTCATTCGCACTTTGTGTGTGATCAAAGTAAACAGGATTGCCCGGTGTCATAATCACGTTATGTTTTTGTCTGGCGGCCTCAATGCCTCCCTGTTCACCGCGCCAACTCATCACAATAGCATTGGGTGCCAGTCCGCCTTCCAGTATCTCATCCCACCCGATCAGCGTCTTCCCCTTTTTGTTCAGGTACTTTTCCATACGCCGGATAAAATAGCTTTGCAATTCATGTTCATCTTTTAACCCAAGTTCTTTCATCCTTTGCTGACATTTCGGGCAAACTTTCCAGTGAGTTTTAGGACATTCATCACCGCCAACATGAAAATATTTTGAAGGAAAGAGGGTAACAACTTCATCAATCACGTTTTGCAGGAACTGAAAGGTGGACTCATTGCCGGCACAGAATACATCATCAAATACGCCCCAGGTTTCCTGCACTAATTTTATCCTTCCTTTCTTTTGTTCTTCTATACTTTTTTCAGAGATCATATTTGCCGGAATAGAAGTGGGCTTTGCCGGGAAACAACTCAGCCAGGGATAAGCTGCAATAGCGGCACTGCTGTGTCCCGGCATTTCAATCTCAGGTATCACATCAATAAAACGTTCTCTGGCATACTTCACTACCTCTTTTATTTCTGTCTGTGTATAAAAACCTCCATATCTTTTATTATCGTTGCCGGTACCGGGGTATCGGCCGGTGATCGTTCCGTTTCGCCAGGCACCAACTGTAGTTAATTTCGGGTATTTTTTTATTTCGACCCTCCATCCCTGGTCATCTGTCAGATGCCAGTGAAAGGTGTTGATCTTATGGAGGGCCAGATAGTCAATGTATTTTTTGATAAAAGAAACCGGGAAAAAATGACGGCCCACATCCAGGTGCATGCCGCGGTAAGCAAAACGAGGCTCATCATTGATGGTTACGGCTGGAATCGGAAATTTAATTGCTGACTTTTCAACTGGTAAGAGTTGAATGAGTGTTTGCATTCCATAAAATGTTCCGGATGCTGTTTGCCCCTGTATAAAAATACCTTTTGGGTCCACGGTTAATGAATAGGCCCCTTCTTTTCCCGGCAGCAATGTTTGCACTGTGGTAAGCCGGATATAATTGGATGTTGCTGTTTTTTCTTTTTTCAGGGACAGGCCGTAATACAATTTCAAATAACTGTTCAAAAAGCCGGCACTGTTATCGTCCACCCCGTTAGTAACGATGATCACTGTTGAAGCACTCAGGGAAAAACTTCCTGTAGCGGGTTTCACTTCCACAGGCCTGGGAATTATGTTTGTTGGTTGCGCACTGATTAAAAGCCTTAAAAGAATACAAGGGAATAATAAACTCACTGAACGCATGGTACTATTGATTTGAGGTGCCAATTTAAGTCATTGTGTAATGTTGTGAGCTCCTTTTTTTTGGTTAGGTTTGAAAAAAATTTGTTCACGTTTAATAGCCTGTTATGCCGGATAATAAACAGATCATTGAAAGATTTTATTCCGCTTTTCAAAAAAAGGATCACGGGTCTATGAACGCCTGCTATAGTGATGATATTGTATTCAGCGATCCGGCATTCGGTCTGTTAAAGGGAGATGAAGTAAAAAGTATGTGGGAAATGCTCTGTACAAATGCCAGGGATTTTTCATTGACCTTTTCAGATATAGAAATGCTGGATGAGGAGTATGCCACCTGTAAATGGACGGCTACCTATACTTTTTCCAAAACAGGAAGAAAAGTGGTTAACAACATCAAGGCTTACATGAAATTTTATGACGGGAAGATCATTGAACACAGCGATGCTTTTCGCCTGAGCACATGGATAGGGCAGGCACTGGGATGGAAAGGTATATTATTTGGCTGGACCGGGTTCATGAAAAAGGCAGTGCAGAAGAGTGCCAGAAAAAGCCTGGAGAATTTTATGCGGAATAAAAAAATGAATAGTTAATATGAAACCAGTTACCTGTCACTATTGAACATTCAATATTCACTTCTTAATCTTCCAGTACTCCGAATTTACCTGCATTCACGTCCTGTATTGCATCTTCTACTTCTTTCCATGTATTCATCAGGAACGGGCCGTAGGCGGCAATAGGCTCATCAATGGGCTCACCGGATAAGACAAGTATTATCGTATCTTCGCTTGCTTGAATAGCGATTCGTTCGCCGTCATTCTTCAGTAAAACGAAATGATCGGCAGGGGTGTTTTCTCCATTGATGACCGCATTACCTTCTATTATCAGCAGACCGGTATTATAATTAGCAGGTAAGCTTATTTCAATGCTTCCTCCTTTCTTCAATCTGGCATTATAAACATGCATAGGTGTGAATGTGGAAGCAGGCCCCTTTGCTCCATTATATTCTCCGGCAATTACTTCAACAGTTCCGCCATTACCGGGTAAAGAATACTTGCCCATCATCGCATTCGTAATTTCCTGATACTTGGGAGATGTCATTTTGTATTTAGCCGGCAGGTTTACCCATAACTGCACCATCTGGAACAACCCGCCAGTTTTGCTGAATGTTTCTTCATGGTATTCTTTATGTAAAAGACCAGAGGCGGCGGTCATCCACTGTACGTCCCCTTCTCCGATCACACCATTGTTACCGGCGCTATCATGATGGGCTATACGTCCATGATAAGCGATGGTCACCGTTTCAAAACCACGATGCGGATGTACACCTACACCGCGTGGTTCGTTTGAGGGGCCGAATTCTACTTTAGCGCCATAATCCATCAGGAAAAAGGGGCTCATCCTTTTTTTATCGATCAATCTTCCACCCGGGAAAAAACTATGCACCCGGAAACCGTTACCTACCATGTGGGGCGGGGGCGGGGCTATGATCGCTTCTATTGTTCTTTGCTTATTGCTCATACATTATCCTATATTGATATTTACGATCCAAATCTTTTTCTTAATCAAACTGGTACTTCCATTAATAATATTTCAGCATTGGCGCCTGCTTTGATCATAAGTTCTGAAGCTTCTGTTATTCCTATTCCATCACGTCGATCGAGTTTTTCTCCATTTATAGTAATAGCACCTTCTATCACAAACACATAAACTCCATTATTGCCATTTCTTAACTTATATGATATACTGAAATCTTTGTCCAATTTTCCCAGGCTGAACCATGCATCCTGGTGTATCTGCACACCACCATCATTTGTGCCGACCGGAGATACTACAGTAAGCAACTTGTTGTGTTTGTCCGCGTCTGAAAAATTTTTCTGATCGTACCGCGGTTCTGCATTCTTTTTATTAGGGAACACCCATATCTGGAGGAACTTTACTTCTTTATCTTGATTTTTGTTTTTTTCTGAATGTTGAATGCCCGTACCTGCGCTCATTACCTGCACATCGCCCTGACGGATAACCTGCTTGTTGCCCATGCTGTCATTATGTTCCAGATCACCACTTGTGGGGATGGAGATGATCTCCATATTATCATGAGGGTGGGCCCCAAAGCCCATACCGCCTGCTACTGTATCGTCATTCAAAACCCGCAAAGCCCCGAAATGAACCCTTGCCGGATCATAGTAACCAGCAAAACTGAATGTGTGATAAGAATCTAACCATCCGTGATTAGCATGGCCTCTTGTATTGGCTTTGTGAAGAATGGTTTTCATAAAAAACTCCTTTTGTTTGATTTGTAAGTAAGTGATTCTTTTATTGATATAATTTTACTGTTTCTTTTTCTTTTACCAGGTTTTCTGCCAGCCACAGGTATTCATTGATAAAATTATGCACGCTGTTCCCGAAGCTTTCGTCAACTAATCCACCTTGGGCGTTGAATTTTTTGTCAATGGCAGGTACCACTAATAAATAGGGCGACGCAATGCCGAATAACGCCGGGACCAATTGTAACAATTGCTGTGCTGCACGCATACCGCCCAGCGGACCGGGAGATGCCGTTACGATCCCAAACGGTTTATGATGCTGTTTGGGAAAATGGTCCAACAGGTTTTTTAATGCTGCTGTATAGCTGCCGTTGTACTCAGGTGTCACCAGGATGAAGGCATCCGCTTCAAATATTCTTTTACTAAGCGGTCTGAACTCCTCAGGTGTATTATCAACTGATGTAAATACTGCCTGCAGGGCCGGCAAGTTCCATTCTGCTGCATCTATAATATTTACTACATGACTGGTCGAACTCTTCAATTGGTTGTACAGATGTAAAGCCACTCTTTTCGTAACACTGTGTTGGCGTGGGCTTCCTGAAATGATCTCTATTTTCATTGTATGTATGATTGATTATTATGTAAAAGTAATAAAAAACAATGTTTAAACATCAAATTTTATTCCTTTGGCTATTATTTGGCTTTTTGTCAGTGAGGTCAAGCCTTCATGGCAGGTAATCTGTTAGCAAAATCAGAAAAGCTTAGCTTTTTGACAGCATTATCATTTAATTTCGACGACAAACTCTTAACAATGCTTAACAGGAGAAAGTTCATTGCCTTATCTGCCTTTGGTTCCATAGCTGCTGCGTTCGGAAAAAAGGTAATGACAAGTAATTTCAAAAGTGGGCCAATAGTTATTTCAACATGGGATGCAGGTATAGCAGCTAATAAAGGGGCCTGGGAAATACTCCAGAAAGGGGGGAGGGCCTTAGATGCTGTTGAAGCCGGTGTAAAAGTCACGGAAGCTTCCCAGAACTGCTGCGTAGGACTAGGAGCCAATCCCGATCGTGATGGGTTCGTGACATTGGATGCCTGTATCATGGATGAATTTTCCAATTGCGGGAGTGTGGCATTCCTGGAAAGGATCAAACACCCGATATCGGTGGCAAGAAGGGTAATGGAAAAGACCCCCCATGTGATGCTTGTAGGAAGCGGCGCCCAGCAGTTCGCTGTAGCAGAAGGATTCCTTTTAGAAGAACAAAAGCTTTCTCCTTCAGCACAGGAAGCGTATGATAACTGGCTGAAAAAGTCGGAATACAAACCAGTTATCAATATTGAAAACCAGCCTGCCATACAGGCAGGTAAAGACAATCATGGACCTTCTGCCCCTGTTCAATTTGAATCCGGCGAATGGAACCATGATACGATCGGAATGGTGGCGATGGATGCAAAAGGGAACCTGAGTGGAAGCTGTACTACCAGCGGGATGGGTTTTAAAATGCGGGGTCGTTTGGGCGATTCACCGATCATTGGCGCTGGTTTATTTGTGGATAATGAAATAGGAGCTTGTACCGCGACAGGGCAGGGCGAAGATGTGATACGTGTTGCCGGTTCACATACCGTGGTTGAGCTGATGCGACAAGGATTACCGCCCGAAGCTGCCTGTAAAAAGGCTATTGAAAGGATCATCAGGATAAAGAAAGAAAAGGCAAAAGATATACAGGTGGCTTTCCTTGCATTGAATAAAAAGGGGGAAGTGGGTGCTTTTGCTATACACAAAGGGTTCAGTTACGCAATAAAAGCGGAAGGAGTGGAGAAGCTGGTAGCGGCAAAAAGTATTTTTAGTTAGGAGCTATCAAGCGGGAGATATGAGTCGGGAGTTATCAGTCAAATACGTCAATCATGGAAGAAACGAAATACATTATCGAAATAGCAACATCTGACTTTGTCACTACCAGGTCGGCAGTGGAAGGTGGAGCTGACCGTATTGAACTTTGTGCCAATCTTGCCGAAGGAGGAACAACGCCTTCTTACGGGCAGCTTAAGAAATGCCGGGAATCATTTGATGTGGAATTATATCCTATTATCCGTACGAGAGGCGGTGACTTTTTATATACAGCGGAAGAGTTTGAGATCATGTTGCGTGATGCTATCCTATGTAAAGAGCTTCATTGCGATGGGATTGTGATAGGGTTGCTGAATGCAGACGGTAGCATTGATATTAAACGAACGACAAAATTAGCGGAAGCTGTTTATCCACTGGGTGTTACATTCCACCGGGCCTTTGACCGTTGCCGCGATCCTTTTGAAGCATTGGAGCAATTAATTGATATTGGCTGCGAACGAATACTAACCTCCGGTCAGCAACCTGCCGCACCTGACGGTGTCGGGTTAATAGCGCAGTTGAATAAGGCGTCCAGTGAAAAGATCATTATCATGCCTGGAAGCGGGGTGAGGAAGGAGAATATCAAAATGCTGGCGGAGAAAACGGGCTGTGTGGAATTTCATTCTTCACTGCGAGGCAAGGTTAATAGCAATATGGAGTTTATTCATCCTGCATTTGCAGGTTCGTCTGAGAGTTATCAAAATAATTTTATTGATCAGGCTGAAGTCAGTTTGTTAAGAAAATCACTGATGAACTAAGAAAAGCAAATTTATTCATGCGTACTATTATCTTACTCTTCGCCTCCAATATTTTCATGACCTTTGCTTGGTATTATCATCTAAAGCACCAGGGATGGCCATTATGGAAGGCCATAGTTATCAGTTGGCTGATCGCTTTTATTGAGTATTGCCTTGCGGTTCCTGCCAACCGTTTCGGGAATACAGCCGGTTTCAATTTGTTTCAATTAAAAATTATCCAGGAAGTCATTACCCTTATCGTATTCGGTGTTTTTGCTGTGCTGGTAATGAAAGAAGCTTTTCACTGGCGCTACCTGGTAAGTTTCGCTTTTTTGCTCGGGGCTGTCTATTTTATGTTCACCAAGAGATTTGGGTAATATCCGGCCCTCCGGTTATTCAAACTCGTATTTCTTTTGCTGATCCTTGTGTTTTTGTTTCCGGATCAGGTCCGATTTTACTTTGTGTACTACGGCGCTTCCCAGGCCAAGTAGCCCTCCATTGATCAATACGATCGCTCCGAAGGCCCAGAGGTACCATTCTTCCTGCGAGGATCGTAAAAAGGACATATAAAAAATGACGAGCAACCCTGCAGTAACGAGCCCTAAACCTATCAAGAGCCGTGAGATGTATTTTTGACGATGCCTGTTAGTCATGGTGTTTAAGGTTTGATCGGATAAGATAAAGTCAAAGTCAACAAAAGTAAGGAAATAATAATTTGTTAATGAATTAATCGTTGTAAAACGGCATAAAGTTGTTTGCCTGATTCCGCCTTAAATTGCATATATGAAAAAAATCATAGGATTACTACTATTACTGCAGGTGACGTTATATCTGCAGGCACAGGAGGCACCGGAAGGATTGTTCATTCAATCCAAAGCACCTGATTTTAAAGCCAAAGACCAGAATGGGAAAGAAGTGCGATTAAAGGATCTGTTGAAAAAAGGGAAAGTAGTATTGATATTTTATCGTGGTCAATGGTGCCCGTATTGCAACAAATACCTGAAAAAGCTGGAGGATTCATTGCAACTGATAAAGGACAAAGGAGCAACAGTGGTTGCGATAACACCAGAGTTACCTGAGAATGTTACAAAGACAGTTGAAAAAACAGGGGCTGATTACTCCATCATTCACGATGAGGAACTGAAGATCATGAAGGCCTATGATGTGGAATTTGAAGTGCCCGAAAATGTATTGACAAGATATCGTAATACAGGAATAAAATTAGATGAGAATAATGGCAAGAACGGAAATTTTCTACCCATACCCGCCACTTATATAATCGACAAAGAACAAACGATCACGTATCGTTTTTTCGAATCTGATTATAAGAAAAGACCCTCTGTTAAAGAGATACTTGACAACCTCGGCAAATAAATACTAATATTCAAAGTTCAGTTTAGCGATCTTGCCATTTTCTCCCGCAAGAAAGAAGGCTGATCCATTCCTGGCGATCCGGCCTACATGGAATCCTTCTTTACTGATCCATTTCCATGTTTTTCCTCCATCATTGGAGTAATCAACACCACTGATACCACAGGTAACGATGTCTTTTTGCGAAAGATATTCTACACTGCTTCGGTATCCATGAGGCGGAATTTTTGGCTGTTTCCATGATCTGCCGCCATCGGAAGAATAGAAACAATTTTTTTCACTGGATGCAGGTACATTGAAATCACCGCCCACAATGATCATACGTTTTCCTGGTTTGGCAGGGTTGCCATTATCATACAAGTCTATGGAATTAGCCCCGGTGCTTTCTTTTCCCTGTACCAGCGGCAATAAAAACGGATTGGGCTTTTTGATCAGCCTTGACCGGATACCCCCGCTGACAAGAAAATAACTGCCATCCCGGTATAAACGGATATTGGTACCGCTGGCAGCAAAGAAGGCTTCTCCGCTGTCGGCCACCGGTTTTTTTTCATCCGGAAATTCTTTCCATGTATTGCCATTGTCGGTAGTATAAGCCAGAAAAACTTTTTTATCAATTGGATCGCCAACTACCATGCCATTGGCGAAATCGCAGAAATCCATAGCATCGAGAAACATTCCTTTTGTCCTGTTCTCATATACCACTTTCCACGTATCACCACCGTCAGTTGTTTTTAAAATATAAGCCGGGGAATCCACAGCCATAATGATGGCAGTGTTGGCATCGAATGCTTCAATGTCCCTGAATTCTTTTTTTTCAAAGCCTTTTACAGTCATCCAGTTCCAGTTCTTACCACCATTCAGGCTTTTACCTACTGTACCGTTACTTCCGCTTACCCAAACCACATTGTCATTTACTACAGATAAACCCCGAAGACTGGTTTTGGTTCCTGAAGTCATTATTATAACTTCAGGAGACTGGGCATAGATTTCTGTGTAAACTATAGTTGAACTTATTAGGAAAAAAAAAGATAAAAGGTACTGCTTCATATTGTGCCGGTAGTTATTCAATGAGGCAGTAAAATAATAAGATTGCAGGAGATATTTCAGATTGATTTAACCTTTCAGGCATCATTTTCGTTGCTAAAATAGTCTTATTTTTAACGCTCATATCTAATTCTGCTTATTATGAAGAAACGGTTTTTGTTCCTGCTGGTCATTACGGGCCTGGTGTTGATGAATGCTTGTCAGAAAGAGTACAGTTTTGAGAACGGGACAGGGCCTTCAGCCGGCACTTTACAGGATGATGGGGCCGGGGATTGCCTGCCTAAAACTGTTGCCGGTGCCTACGTAGTCGGAACAATCCTTAACGGTACCACTAATTATATCGAAGTTCAGGTAAATGTTACGACGGCAGGCTCTTACACGATCTATACAGATACAGTTAATGGCGTTTATTTCAGGGCTACAGGTGTCTTTACAACAACGGGGCTAAATACAGTAACATTAAAAGGAAATGGTACCCCGGTTGCAGCCGGTATTCATAATTTTATTGTCAGCTATGGTACGTCAGGTTGTTCTATTGCCGTGACCACTTCAGGGACACTGGCTGTATTTACTTTAGACGGAGCGCCGGGTAGCTGTACATCTGCGGCTCCGGCAGGAACATATACCTCCGGCATAGCATTGAACGCCACTAATACAGTAAACCTCAATGTAAATATTACCACTGCCGGGGCTTATAGCATTATGACGACTGCTGCGAATGGTATGACATTTACAGCATCAGGAACATTTACAACAACCGGCCCTCAATCCATAGTTCTGACCGGAGCAGGAACACCTGTTACCGCAGGAGTAACAAATATTCCTGTAACAGCCGGCAGTTCAACCTGTAGCTTTCCGGTTACGGTGCAACCTGCTGCTGCGGCTGCTACGTTTACTGTTGACTGTACTTCTGCCGTTGTTAATGGAACTTATACAGCCAATACAGCGCTGGCTGCTGCTAATACGATCACGGTGGGGGTCAATGTAACTGTTGCCGGAACTTATACATTGACCGGAACGGTCAATGGTATGACATTTACCAAATCAGGCACGTTTATGGCTACCGGAGCTCAAACGGTAACATTGACGGGAAGCGGAACTCCAACTACGGCGGGGGCTAATACGGTGGCTGTCACCGGCGGAACAGCCTCCTGTAACGTAACAGTTAATGTGAACCCGGCCGCAGGTGCCGCTACCTTTACCATTAATTGTGCTGCGGCCACAGTAAATGGGACCTATACCGCAAATACAGCACTTACTGCTACCAATACTATCAGCGTCGGCGTAAATGTAGCGACCGTAGGATCCTATACTATCAGCGGTACATTGAACGGAATGACCTTTACAGCGTCAGGAACTTTTGCGGCAACAGGAGCACAAACAGTTACGCTAAATGGAACCGGTACACCTACTACTGCAGGTGCTAATGCAGTACCCCTTACTGGCGGAACAGCCGGTTGTAATGTAACCGTTAATGTGAACCCGGCAGCAGGGGGAGCAGCTACATTCACTGTTAATTGCGCCAGCGCAACACCTAACGGAACATATACACAAGGATCGGCACTTACCGCATCGAATACTGTTACGGTTGATGTCAACGTTACAGTTATCGGAACCTATACGATCACTACCACAGCTACTAATGGTATGACCTTTACTGCAACGGGCACTTTTACATCGACTGGTACGCAAACAGTAACACTGACAGGTTCAGGTACGCCAACAGCAGGAGGAACATTTAATATCCCGGTGCCAGCTGGCACAACGCCATGTAGTTTTTCAATTGACGTAGATCCCACATTTGGTACATGGTCATTTAAAGTGGGCACCACTACCTACTCTGGTACTATTTATGAATCAGCTTTTGATAATACTTCGGCACCCCCGTTCCTTATCTTCTATTTCCTTGGGGATAACCCTGCAGGTGACGAATTTGAGATCGATCTTGTCGATGTAGCAGGAGGGATTCTAGCCAACGAACAATACAATTGTGCCACTTTCACGGGAGCTGCTAACACAGCAGGCGTTTACTATTTGGGTGCAACCGGCACCTCCTATGATGCAGATTTCAGTATGCCTACCAATACAATGGTAGTCAGAGTTACCAGCCACAATACCACAACCAAAACGATAATAGGTACATTCAGTGGTAAAATGATCCTGAATGGAGGAACGACATTGGCGGATATAACCAATGGGCAGTTCACCGTTACCTATCCCTGATAAAAATAGTTAACTATAAAAAAGAGCTGCTTATTAAGCAGCTCTTTTTTCATTTGGTATATGATCAAAATGCTTTTTTCTCTGCTGACTTCAGCGGCGGAAGCTTAAAGTCATCTAATGCGCTTTTTTGGGAGATCATTTTTTCGATCTCTTCAATTTTGCGTGGTGCAAAACTGGAAAGTAATTCGTATCCGTTTTCGGTAATTCTTGCATCGTCTTCTATCCGTACGGCTATGCCCCACCATTTTTTGTCGCAATTACTGTTGGAGGGAATATAGATGCCGGGCTCTATGGTAATCACCATATCTTTTTTGAGATTAGTATAAGTACCTCGGTCATGCACGTCCATACCGATATGATGCCCCAGCCCATGGGGATAATATTTATTGGCTTCAGCTTTATCTTTTGCAATACCCAGTTTCACGAGCCCTTCTGTGATCACATCCCTTGCTGCTTTTTCTGCATCTGCCCATTTTGAACCGTCTTTCAGTGTACTGAAAGCAGCTTCCTGTGCATCATACACTAATTGATAGACCGCCTTTTCTGCATCTCCAAACTTTCCACCGGCCGGAATAGTGCGGGTAACATCAGCCGTGTATCCATGATACTCGGCGCCTACATCCATTAGCAGCATCGAATTGCCGATCTTAGTTTTGGTATTTTCTTCGTAGTGGAGTGTGCAGCCATTTTCCCCGGAGCCAATGATTGAACCATAGCCCACATCTTCGGCGCCATATTTCTTATGAACGAATTCATGCAGTCCCTGTATTTCCATTTCAGACATATCCGGACGAACGGCTTTCATTACTTCGTTCTGACCCTGGCAGGATATTTCCACTGCTTTGCGGATCAATGTCATTTCTTCAGGCGTTTTTATTTCCCGGAGTTTTGCTGTTATTTCCCGGTAAGATCGGTTGTCAAATTTTTTTTCTTTGGAATAATCTTCAGGTATGGCTGCTTTTTGTTTGAATTGCTGTACAAGGTCGTACAGGTCTGCTTTGTCACGTCCATTTGGGATATCAACCGGGAAGCGGTCAAAGATGATCCTATCGAATTTTGAAAAATCAACCGGGAAACTAGTAAAATCTTCGCCGTTTAAAGACATAGAGATGCCCAGTCTTATTCTTGATCCTTCAGCGCCGAGCCGTTTGCCTGTCCATTGTTCGGCCGCGGCATTTCTTTTTTGCACAAATAAAACTTCAGAGTATTTGTTGCCTGCAGAATCAGTTTGTTCGTCTTTAAATAACAGCAATAACGAGTGCGGCTCTTTATAACCACTGAAATAATACATATCTGGATTAGGATGATATTTATATTCCACATCGTTGGAAAATGTGCGGGTGGGATAAGCAATAACTACCATGACAGAATTGTCCGGCATCATTTGACGTAAGGCCTCCCGACGGCCTGCATGAAATTCTTTTGACAGATAGTCTTTAGGCAGATCCTCTTCTCCGGTTAAAAAAGGCGAGGGTTGGCCAAATGAATAAATAATACTGAAAAATGAAAAGGCAAAGAGCAAAGCTCTTCGTAAAAATGTTGTGTGCATAAAAAAGGTGATTGTATGATCTAAAAATAATCATTTCAATCACCTGTAAGGTCAAAAATACATGAACGGCTTTACAAATCAATCTTCATCATCCTCTTCCTCCTCTTCAGAATACTCATCTTCCACATTGTAGTGTTCTTCCCAGGCTTTCACGGCTTCATCGCTCAGGCACTCAATGATGTCGGTTAATGAATCTTTTTTTAGTTTCCATTCAGTTTGTGTAGGATCATCAAAACGCTGGATAAAAAGACAGTAGTCCGTTTCCACTGCCACTTTGATCAGCGTGATAGGTGAATCTTCTTCTTGCTTTACCAGGTAATAGCACCCGTTTTCCAGCAGGTCATAGGTATACATAGCCCCTCCGTTTTTTTCTTGTTCGTTATAATTCGTCATACCGGTTCATTGATATCCGGAAATGGGTAGTAATTCAAATTAGAAAAGTTTTCAACTGCAGTCTTTCTTTGGGAGAATTTAGTGGGGGAGTAGAAACCAAAATTAGGGATTTGACTGATTGAGAATGTCTAATTTTTTGCCAGTTTTGTCAAATTTTCAGAGGCAAAAACAGGGCTTTTGAAAATCACCTGATTATGCGAAGAAACTCATTTTTTACTTGCGCCAGTTCTGAATAAAAGCCAAATCCCCATACAGGGTTTCAGTATGGGGATTTGTTCTAATTGTTTCAAAATCAGCTGAATATGCACTTTTTTTTACACTCTTTTTTCTTTTCCTTTTTCTCGGTCTTTTTTTCAATCGCCTGCTTGTTGCTGCTGGTTTTACTTAGACTGGCATAGGCAATAGCGCCGATGCCTGCTGCAAGGACAAGAGCCACGAGGAATTTTTTCATACCGATGATTTTAGGAATATAAGTTACGACCATTTGATAATGGCCAGGAGAAAAAATAGATAAGTGGTGTTAATTCAGGGATGAGTTAAGCGGGCTATAAAAAAACCCGCGATGTTTACCGCAGGTTTTTTGTAGTGACCCCGCAGGGACTCGAACCCTGGACCTACTGATTAAGAGTCAGTAGCTCTACCAACTGAGCTACGGAGTCATTCTTTAAGGACTGCAAATATAAGAGAGATTGCTGAACTGGTTTTAAAATCACCGCTTAAAACACTGTGGTCGCGGTTTTTTCTCGGCAGTTGTCATATTCTGCGCTTTAAAAATTAAGCCCTTCCGGCGTTACGCAGAAAAGGGCTTTTGTTGGGGTGGGATTATAGCGGCGAAATACTGTCTATTGTTTGATCATTTTTTGTGTAAATGAGGTGCCATCATTATTTTCTACCCGGATAACATATATACCGGCAGGAATGTCTTTAACACTAAATGTATTGGTATGACCTCCTGTTTTCTTTTCAGCAATCATTTTGCCGGAGAGGTCGTACACCAACGCCCTGGTATAGTAGCTTTCACTACTGATCTCACTGACCACTTTGATCTGATCGCTGGCGGGGTTGGGCGACAAACTGATAGCCGGACGAACAACATTTTCCTTAGACTGTCGTAATACCAGGGTTATTACCTCTGAATAGCCATCCTTTTTTAGGTCAATATCTACCTGTCTTAAACGATAATATTGTCGTCCTTCCAGTTTATTCGTATGTGTATAGGTATATTCATCCAGAGTCAGCGGGCTGTTTTTTGTTTCTACAGAGTCTATCGTTTTCCAATCGCTTCCATTCAGGCTATGCTGAATGTAAAAAACCTTGTTATTATACTCTGTCACT
Source organism: Chitinophagaceae bacterium (assembly GCA_016787135.1). GTDB lineage: Bacteria > Bacteroidota > Bacteroidia > Chitinophagales > Chitinophagaceae > VBAT01. The sequence continues at coordinate 22,453 of JAEUVK010000045.1, forward strand.
ACCCAGGTCAGTAGTACTTTATCTTTTTTGACGCCTGCTTTAAAGACATTCCAGAATACAGGCGGGGCAGTTATGTTTGATTTGTACGATTTCTTGCCATAGGCAGTTGCCGTTATCAGTATGAGTAATGCCGTTACCGCCGATTTACTTTTTTTAGCCGATAATTGTCTTGATCCCAGTTTCATGTTGGTTTGTTGTAATTTTTAAAACTGGTTTTCTTTGGATATGCAGATTCTTATTCTCTGTTTCTTTTATTGCTTAATGATCTTTTGGTTGTATGAAACGCCATTGATATCCTGCACCCTTACGATGTAAGTCCCGGCAGGCAGATCGCTGATGCTGATAGCTCCTGTATTTACATTCAGTTTTTTTTCAATCATCATTTTGCCCGAAAGATCAAACACCTGCGCCTTTACCAATGTGGTATTCTCAATTCCATTATTGGAAATGCGTATGTGGTCTGTGGCAGGATTCGGCCATACGGAAATTGTTTGTTTATCATTCTGAAGCGTTACGACCCTTACTTCTGAATAGGTCATTTTACCATCTATGTCTTCCTGTCTGATGCGATAATATTGTTTATTGTTCAGGTTGTTGATATGGGAGAATGAGTATTGCTGTATTGATTCAACCCCATTTTTACTTTGTACAAAGGCGATGTTATCCCAATCGCTCCCGTTCACACTATGTTGTACATAAAATCCTTTGTTATGACCGTCTTCAGCTACTTCCCAGTTCAGCACAATATTGTTGTTGTTTTTCACACTTACATCAAAGCTTTTCCATGTAACGGGCAATACATTTGTCGGGAAAACACAGGATGTAAGGTCATTTCCCGCGTTGCTGGTTGTAAGGGAACCGATAAATGTAAGGGTAGCATTGTTCTGAAGCAGGTACAGCCTGTTATCAGCCCTGGTTGACATAAATATTCTACCATCGGGTTTAAAAGCAATACCTGCAAAGCTTCTGCCGGTAGGAGTGACATTGGTTGGGTCAATGATCCTGGTGACAGTGATTTGTATAACAGGAGTTTTAGGCATAGGAGCTGAAAACCTGTAAAGTCCCCAGTTTGCATCGCTCGATGTAACCAGCCATATTCTGCCAATACCGTCAATGGCCATATCACCGGCATTCTGGGTTTTGATGATATTTGTTACATTATTTCCATCCTGGTCAATAATACTGGAAGTGATGAATGTCCAGGTATTTGCAGCGATGTCATAATAGTGAAGTGTTCCCTGTATGTCAATGGTATAGTAACCAGTTCCGTCAAAACTTACACAGCCGGTATGAATATCATCAGTGACGGTACTGCTTGCCAATGCTGAAACAATGTTCAGCGCAGGGTTAAAAGAGACAAATTCCTGGGGGGAAGCAGTTTTATTTCTTTTGAAATAATAGAACTGGCTGTTAAAGCTGTTATACCCGATACCGTTCGCACTGGATGGTGAATTACCCGCATAAGTGTTATTTTTCACTGTACTGGTAGTGGCTCCGGTATTTGAATTGATAGCTAAGATCTCGCCATTGCTGGTCAGTCCATAGATCGTCGTTGACGGGCTTGTGCATACCACCGATACCTGACTATAGACATTTACTGTGATAATTGTCAAGACAAATGCTGCAGTTATTTTCAGCGTTACGTTTTCGATAAGGTTAATGAACGGATTCATACTTCACGGGTTTAGATTAATACAATTGATCTTCCTTCGGATAAACTGGATATTTCAGGTATCGATCGGCTTCCCTGTTCTTCGGAACAGTGCATTTAAACTAAGCCTGTCTGTTGATTCGATTGGCGTGATCCGGGAATGATGAAGTGAAGTTTCTGCAAGGGTTTTTACTAACGAGAAGACTGCCATTCATCATAAGGTTCGGATCAAATACGACGTAAATTTAATAGTAAGTATAGCAGTTTCGCAATAGGAAAATTACGGCACAAATGAGTGTTTTCTTATGTTGTTGGTTAATTAATTGATAAGCAAGGTTATCATCATGAAAAAAATATTCATTATTGACAAGGTGATACGTTGAAAACGAAATATGGATAGGTCTTTCAGAGGGAGGGGTTCCTGTAATAAGCCGCCAGCCTGTGTTTCACGTAACACACTATCGTAGTCCTACAGCCTCATTATCTCCAAACGCAGTCTTCTATTCTAAGCGATTTTATTTTCAGGATCATTCGGCTAGCAGTTATGTTAGTGCATATCTTCTTGTAATAATGAAGCTGCAGTGTCAACTATTTTGATATTTAAAAGCAATTACTGTTTCAGCGTTGTGTTGCTTTTTGAGAAAGCATGTTCTGTTAAATGACTTTTCAATAGAAATATTCTGATTTCAAAACCTGTGTACTCCAACTCTTGCTTTTCCTGAGGCGGGATTTTCGGGCGTAGAATAAATGTATTTTTTGTTTACCACCATACCCCGGGGTGGAACTCACGCTTTTAGCTGGTCTATATACATGAAAAAATATTTTTTTGCATTCCGAATATCTCTTTACTTTTGCGGCAGAATTAAAACAATGCTGGTTAACGTACATATACATCATCATCATGTAGCTCACGCGGTAAGCTGTGATGGGTGTATGTAATTGAAATATACATGAACTTTTTCAGGGCTTACCCAATCAGGTAAGCCCTTTTATTTTAATCGATGTTATGAAACTAAAGATCGCTGTTCAAAAATCGGGAAGGTTGTATGATGATTCGATGCGGCTGCTGAAAGAATGTGGCATTGCCATTGCCAATGGCGGAAACAAGCTTAAAGCAGAGGCAGCCAACTTTCCCATGGAAGTTTATTTTTTGCGTGACGATGATATTCCGCAATATGTAGAAGATGGTGTGGCAGATATTGGCATAGCAGGAGAGAATGTGGTGTATGAAAAAAAGAAACAAGTGGAGGTGCGGGAAAAACTTGGCTTCGGGAAATGCCGGTTAAGTCTCGCTGTTGACAAGAAGGAAACATTCAGCAAGGAATGGCTGAATGGGAAACGGGTGGCTACGAGCTATCCTGTATTGTTGCAGCAATATCTTGACCGGAATAAGATCAATGCCGAGATACATGAGATCAGCGGAAGCGTGGAGATAGCACCGGGTATTGGATTAGCTGATGCTATCTGTGACCTTGTAAGCAGCGGTTCAACTTTATTGACAAATGGATTAAAAGAAGCAGAAACTATTTTATCATCGCAGGCAGTATTGATCAGCAGTACAGGGTTGAATACCGAGAAGGAAAACCTGGTTCAAAAGTTATTGTTCCGTATCAGAGCCGTGCAAAAGGCAAGGAATAATAAGTACATTTTGCTGAATGCCCCGGACGAAAAACTTCAGGATATAATCAAATTGTTGCCGGGCATGAAAAGCCCGACCGTCCTTCCGCTTGCCACAAAAGGATGGAGCAGTGTTCACAGCGTGGTACAGGAAGATGATTTCTGGAGTATCATCGAACAATTGAAAGAAGCAGGTGCGCAGGGTATATTGGTAGTTCCGATCGAAAAAATGATCGTTTAGATTATGAAAGTTTATATCAACCCTGTCGGAAAGGACAGGAATGCTATTATTACGAGGCCTGTGATGGACACGATGGCCTTGCAAGAAAAGGTCAAAATGATCCTGAAGGAAGTAAAAGTATATGGCGATGAAGCGATAAATAAATATACTTTACAATTTGATGGGGTTAAGATCACACAATTACCTGTTAGTAAGGAGGAGATCAATGAGGCCGTACAATCGGTATCCCCTCAACTGAGGAAGGCTATTGAAACGGCTGCGGTAAATATCAATCGCTTTCATGAAAAACAAATTCAGCAGCCCGAGGTCATTGAAACAATGCCTGGAGTAAAGTGCTGGCGCAGATCGGTAGCTATGGACAAGGTCGGTTTGTATATTCCTGGGGGTACAGCACCTCTTTTTTCAACAGTATTGATGCTTGGCATCCCCGCAAACATTGCCGGATGTAAAGAGGTCATTTTATGTACACCGCCTGATAAGAACGAAAAGATTAATCCTGCTATTTTATTTGCAGCAAATTTGACAGGTATAACAAAAATATTCAAAGCGGGAGGTGTACAGGCGATCGCCGCTATGACTTATGGAACGGTAACTATTCCTTCAGTGTATAAAATATTCGGGCCGGGCAATCAATATGTAAATTGCGCCAAGCAATTGGTACAACTGGAAGGTGTGGCGATAGATATGCCTGCCGGCCCAAGTGAGGTTTGTGTGATAGCTGACGAGACCTGTGATCCTTCTTATGTTGCTGCTGATCTTTTATCGCAGGCAGAACACGGAGCAGATAGCCAGGTGTTGCTGGTTTGCAGTTCAGAAGGAATAGTAAAAGCTGTTGTTGCCGGGATCAGGGAACAGTTGGAAAAGCTTCCGCGAAGAGATATTGCAGAACAGGCTTTAAAAAACAGCAGTGCTGTTGTTTTGGACAAAACTGATGATATGATAGCACTTGTAAATGAATATGCCCCGGAACACCTGATCATTGCTTGTAAAGATGCCGGACTCATCGCCGATAAGATAGTCAATGCGGGTTCAGTTTTTCTCGGGAATTACTCGCCTGAAAGCGCCGGTGATTATGCCAGCGGCACGAATCATACATTACCGACAAACGGGTTTGCCAGGAACTTCAGCGGGGTCAGCGTTGATTCCTTTGTGAAAAAGATCACTTACCAGGAGATCACACGGGAGGGACTGGGGCACATTGGTACTATCATCGAAGAGATGGCAACGGCTGAAGGGTTATATGCACACAAGAATGCGGTGAGTATAAGAATGAGAAAATAAATACCAGATTGGTAAAACAGCTAGTTATGAGTTTTGATCTGAACAAATTGGTAAGGGATAATATCAGGGATCTTACTCCTTATTCCTCCGCAAGAGATGAATTTAGCGGAGAAGCCAGGATATTTTTGGACGCCAATGAGAATAGTCTTGGGTCCCCGCTGGTGAAGTGGTACAATCGTTATCCTGACCCTCATCAAAAAGACCTTAAAAAGGCGATCAGTAAAATAAAAGGTATCGGTACAGAACATATTTTTCTTGGTAATGGCAGTGACGAATGTATTGATCTTTTATACCGCTGTTTCTGCGAACCAAAGAAAGATAATGTCATTATCTGTCCGCCTACTTATGGCATGTATGAAGTGAGCGGTAACATAAATGATGCCGAAGTAAGGAAGGCGCCATTGCTAGCCCGGGATTTTCAATTGCATATAGAACAGATAGAGCACCTGATTGACGAGCAAACAAAACTTATCTGGATATGCTCCCCTAATAATCCAACGGGAAACTCGATGTACAGGGAGGATATTGAGACGATACTGAATAATTTCAATGGCATTGTTGTGATCGATGAAGCGTATATTAATTTTTCAAAACATAAATCTTTTATTCAGGAGTTGCCCGATTATCCGAACCTGGTGGTGATGCAGACATTCAGTAAAGCATGGGGGTTGGCGGCATTGCGCCTCGGCGTATTGTTTGCTTCTGCAGATATTGTCGCTATTCTGAATAAAGTGAAGCCTCCTTATAACATTAACCAGGCTACACAAGAACTGGCGATGCAGGCATTGGAAGAAGTAGGACAGGTGAATGATATGATCAGGGAATTAGTGGGGATGAGGGATGCTTTGATAAAAGTTCTGGAGAATGTACCATTGGTGGAGAAAGTGTATCCTTCTGATGCCAATTTTTTATTAGTAAAAGTAAGAAGTGCCAGGAACGTGTATGACTATCTGCTGGCGAAAGGGATTGTAGTAAGAGACAGGAGCAATGTTCAGTTATGCGATGATTGTTTGAGGATCACTATCGGCACTGAACATGAGATAACTGCTCTTGTAAGGACACTCAGGGAATATTCAAAAAAATAAGATGAAAAGAGTTTTATTTATTGACAGGGATGGTACGCTTATTCATGAGGCACCACCCACTTATCAGCTGGATTCATTTGATAAACTGACCTTTTACCCCGGTATGTTCGAATACATGGGGAGAATTGCCCGGGAACTGGATTATGAGCTGGTAATGGTGACCAACCAGGATGGGTTGGGTACTGACAGTTTTCCGGAAGATACATTTTGGCCGTTGCATAATCTTGTCATGAAAAGCCTGGAAGGGGAAGGTATCAGTTTTTCAAAGGTATTTATTGATAGAACATTTGCAGCGGATAATGCACCGACACGTAAGCCAGGTACCGGTATGCTGACAGAGTATCTTAATAACGATACGTACGATATAGAGAACTCTTTTGTGATTGGAGACCGTATCACGGACATCCAATTGGCGAAGAATTTAGGCTGCAAAGGAATATGGTTAAATCTTGATCCTTCACTGGGTGGCCGGGAAATAAAAGATAAAGCAGAGGAATTAAGGAAATCAACGGTTGCGCTGGAAACAAAGGAATGGAGTGATATTTATTCTTTCCTGAAACTCGGGCTGCGAAATGTGACACATGAGCGAAATACCAATGAAACGAAGATCAGAATAGAGCTTAATGCAGATGGAAGCGGGAAAGGTGCCATCAGTACCGGGCTTGGTTTTTTTGATCACATGCTTGAACAGATAGCGAGACACGGCAAGCTGGATCTTTCCATTACAGCAAATGGGGATCTTCATATTGACGAGCATCATACAATAGAAGACACAGGTATTGCACTGGGGGAAGCCTTTGCAAAAGCTTTGGCTGATAAAAGAGGCATGCAGCGTTATGGTTTTGCATTACCGATGGATGAAGCGGAAGCAAAAGCTTTAATTGATTTCGGTGGCAGGGCATGGCTGGTCTGGCAGGCTGAGTTCAAACGGGAGAAAATAGGGGAGATGCCAACAGAAATGTTCTTTCACTTCTTTAAATCATTCAGTGATGCGGCAAAGTGCAATCTCCATATTGAATGCAGGGGTGATAACGAACATCATAAAATAGAAGCGATCTTTAAAGCATTTGCCAAAGCTATACGGATGGCGGTTAAAAGAGATCCGTTTGATAATTATCTGCCAAGTACAAAAGGAGTATTGTAATGAATGTCGCTATTGTAAAATATAATGCAGGCAACATTCAATCAGTTTTATTCGCATTGGATAGGATCGGTGTGAATGCTGAGGTGACTGATGACATTGTAAAAATTCAACAGGCGGATAAAGTGATATTTCCCGGTGTAGGTGAGGCCAGTTCGGCGATGCGGTATTTAAAAGAAAGAAAACTGGATGAGGTAATACGGGAGTTGAAGCAGCCTGTTCTCGGTATTTGTCTTGGTATGCAGTTGCTTTGCAAACATTCCGAAGAAAACGATACGCCCTGTTTGGGTATTGTTCCTGTGAATATCAAGAAATTTCCCGGGGATAAAGCTTTAAAGGTACCGCAGATCGGGTGGAATAATATTTATGATCTCAGGTCTCCTTTGTTCAAAGAAATACCGCAGAATAGTTACATCTACAATGTGCATGGCTATTATGCACAGGATAGCCAATACACCATTGCAAAATGTGAGTACGGCATAGTATATGCAGCGGCTGTTTCGAAAGATAATTTTTACGGAGTACAGTTTCATGCTGAAAAATCAGCGGTAGTTGGAGAAAGTATCCTGAAAAATTTTATTGCGTTATGATCATTATCCCGGCTATAGATATAATAGATGGTAAATGCGTCCGGTTAACGCAGGGTGACTATTCACAGAAAAAGATCTACAATGAGAACCCGCTCGAAGTAGCCAAGCAATTCGAGGATGCAGGACTAATCCGTTTGCACCTGGTGGATCTCGACGGGGCGAAAGCCGGTGCTGTAAAGAACTGGAAAGTACTAGAGGCGATTGCGGGCAAGACGTCACTTGTCATTGATTTTGGAGGTGGAATTAAAACGGAGAAAGATGTAAAGATCGTTTTTGATTCCGGGGCAAGCCTGGCAACGGTAGGAAGTATAGCTGTGAAAAATGAAGAAGAATTTATGAAATGGTTGCTGCAATACGGGGCTGGCAATTTTTTATTGGGAGCAGATGTGAAGAACGAGAAAATAGCTATCCATGGCTGGCAGGAAACATCAGATATATGGGTCTATGATTTTATCGGGAAGTATATTCAGAGAGGAGTAAACCAGTTGTTCTGCACAGATGTAAGCAAGGATGGAAAATTGGAAGGGCCTGCTGTTGATCTGTATAATCGCATTGTTGAAAAATTCCCAGATCTGAATTTTATTGCAAGCGGAGGTGTCAGTTCAATGAAGGACCTGGAAGACCTGGAAAAGGCGGGTTGCAGGGGTGCTATTGTCGGGAAAGCGATTTATGAGAACAGGATAAGTTTACAGGAGTTAAAAGTATTTGTCTGAAGATGCTGACAAAAAGGATCATACCATGTCTTGATATCAAAGACGGAAGGACGGTGAAGGGAACCAACTTTGTTGCCCTTCGTGATGCCGGTGACCCGGTTGAACTGGGTGCACTGTACACAAAGCAGGGAGCTGATGAGTTGGTCTTTCTTGATATTACCGCAACAGTGGAAAAAAGAAAGACCCTTGCAGAACTGGTGCGAAGAATTGCAAAGCATGTGAATATCCCTTTTACAGTAGGTGGAGGCATCAGCAGTGTGGCGGACGTAAACGCATTATTGGAGAATGGGGCTGATAAGATATCTGTTAATACTGCGGCTTTTAAAAACCCTCAACTGATCACGGAGTTGGCAAATGAGTTTGGCAGCCAGTGCGTAGTATTAGCGATCGACACCAGGCAAGAGGAAGACGGAGAGTGGTATGTTTACCTGAATGGAGGCAGAACAAAAACGGATAGTAAAGCAAAAGATTGGGCAAGACAGGGTGTTGAACTTGGGGCTGGTGAAATATTACTTACTTCCATGAACCATGACGGGACAAAACAGGGTTTTGCTTTGGATATTACGCGTTATATGGTGGAGAATTTACCTGTTCCTGTCATAGCCAGCGGGGGTGGCGGAAAAATGGAACATTTCAAAGATGTTTTTGAGAGAACCAATGTTGATGCGGCGTTGGCTGCCAGTATTTTTCATTTTAATGAAATAAGCATTCCTGACCTGAAAGATTATTTATTGGCAAATAATATTCCTGTAAGAAAACAATAAGATATGAAAGTTGATTATGCAAAATATGCTGATGGGTTGGTACCGGCTATCGTGCAGGATGATCATACAGGCAAAGTACTGATGCTCGGCTTTATGAATAAAGAAGCTTTGCAAAAAACAATTGATACGGGGAAGGTCACCTTCTACAGCCGGACCAAAATGCGTCTATGGACAAAAGGCGAGGAAAGCGGGAATTTTCTTGACTTAAAAAGCATTACACCTGACTGTGATAATGATACCCTGTTGGTAAAAGCTGCTCCTGTTGGCCCGGTTTGCCATACAGGTGCCGATACCTGTTTCAGTGAAAAGAATAAAAGCATCGACTTCCTTTATCACCTGGAAGAAGTCATAGCCGGGCGGCAGCAAAACCCGGCGGAAGGTTCATATGTGTCCGGTTTATTTAAAAAAGGTATTAATGCCGTTGCGCAGAAAGTAGGTGAGGAGGCTGTGGAATTAGTGATCGAGGCAAAGGATAATGATGAGGATAAATTCTTAGGTGAAGCAGCGGACCTTCTATTTCACTATTTGATTTTGCTCAAGGCAAAAGGGTATGGAATAAGCCATGTCGCTCAGGTGCTTGAAAAAAGGCATAAATGATTTCTTTTTTCCACAATCGTTAATAACTCCAAATCCCGACCTCCACTCCCGTTTTGGTATATTTGCCTGCTTTGCAATTAACTGATTTTAACTGGAAAGCCGACTTGTGTTATTGGTATGCTGCTACGGTTATCTTTGCCGCTTTTGCACAGGCTTTGACCTTTGCGGTATAAGACAATTGAGCAGCGGACAGATCGCTGAACGGAGTGTCACACAAAAGTTGCATAGCGATCCGGACGATGACAAAAATATTCTGAGAAATAACCCGAATCTGAGACATGGCCAAAGAAAAAGAGACTAACCTGTTTGATTACACCGAAGACAGTATCAAATCACTTGACTGGAAAGAGCATATCCGGCTGCGTCCGGGTATGTATATCGGCAAGCTTGGAGACGGCAGCAGCCCTGATGATGGTATCTATGTTCTGGTGAAGGAAGTACTGGACAACTGTATTGATGAATATACGATGGGCTATGGCAAAACAGTGGAACTGACCATTGAAGGAAAAGAGGTAACGATCCGTGATTATGGCCGCGGAATTCCGCTGGGAAAAGTAGTGGATGTGGTGAGCAAGATCAACACCGGTGCGAAGTACGATAGCAAGGCGTTTCAGAAATCAGTCGGTCTGAATGGCGTGGGAACCAAGGCCGTGAATGCACTGAGCCAGAAATTTAAAGTGACTGCTGTTCGGGAGGGTAAAGAAAAAACAGCTGAGTTTGAAAGAGGAGTACTGATCAAGGAATATAAAGAAGCAAAAACCGGCGAACAGAATGGTACACTGGTCACTTTCATACCCGATGAATCTGTTTTCAAGAATTTCAAATTCCATCCTGAATTCTTAGAGAACCAGATATGGAATTATTGCTTCCTGAATGCCGGTCTGAAGATCATCTTCAATGGCAAAACGTATGTCAGTAAAAATGGTTTGCTTGACCTGCTCCAGCGCAAGACCAACGAAGACGAGATACGTTATCCCATTATACATTTAACAGGAGATGATATTGAGGTAGCTATTACACACAACAATGATTACGGTGAGGATATTTACAGTTTTGTGAACGGCCAGCATACTACACAGGGGGGGACGCACCAGCAGGCTTTTCGTGAAGCATATGTGAAAACGATTCGTGAATTTTTCAAGAAAGATTATGATGCATCTGATGTTCGCACAGGTATTGTAGCGGCTGTTTCGGTGAGAGTGGTGGAGCCGGTATTCGAATCACAGACAAAAACAAAGCTTGGCTCGGTGAATGTGGATACTGACGGACCAAGCATGCGTCAGTTCGTTGGTGACTTCTTAGCGAAAGAATTAGATAATTATCTCCATAAAAATCCAACGGTTGCTGATGGCTTAAAGAAACGAATTGAGCAAAGCGAAAGGGAGAGAAAAGAAATGGCCGGCATTAAGAAGCTGGCAAATGAAAGAGCGAAGAAAGCAAATCTTCATAATAAAAAGCTCAGGGATTGCCGTTTTCACCTGAATGATGAGCCGCCGAATAAAGGCAAAGAAGAATTTGTCGCCAAACAGAATGAAACGACCATATTCATTACCGAAGGTGATAGTGCCAGCGGTTCCATTACCAAATCAAGGAACGTAGAGACACAGGCCGTATTCAGTCTCCGGGGTAAGCCGCTGAACTGTTTCGGGCTGACAAAGAAAGTAGTGTATGAGAATGAAGAATTCAACCTGTTGCAACATGCCCTGAATATTGAAGAAGGCCTCGAAGGCTTGCGGTTCAATAACATCGTGATCGCTACCGATGCCGATGTGGATGGTATGCATATTCGTTTATTATTAATGACCTTCTTCCTGCAATTCTTCCCTGATCTGGTGAAGCATGAGAAAGTGTATGTGTTACAAACGCCTTTGTTCCGGGTGCGCAACAAGCAGGAAACGATCTATTGTTATGATGATGGAGAAAAGCTGGCAGCTATAAAAAAGCTGGGAGGCAAGCCGGAAATAACTCGTTTCAAAGGATTGGGAGAGATAAGCCCGGAAGAATTTGCCCGTTTCATCGGCCCGGATATGCGCAAGGAGCTGATGAGATTGGATGCCGGCGATCATATCCAGCAGCTGCTGGAATACTATATGGGTAAGAATACCATGGAAAGACAGGAATTTATTATTGACAACCTGAAAGTGGAAATGGATAAAGTGGAAGAGGCCGTTTAATGTTTAAGCAATAAAGTTGACCAAACTTGATATAATACGCAAGACAAAGTCGCTGTTCATGAAGTGGCGGTTGCATGGAATATTTCAGCCGTTCACAGGTTTCATGCAGAACCTTACCCACATGTCCATGATGAGTAAGTGGAGGAAAGATGCTAAAGTGAATGGGTATAATGACTGGTACCAGGGAAAATGGGATTATAACAGGCGGGAGAAATTGTATGAGGCGGTGATCAGCCAGGAGCAGATGGGAACGTTGCCGATAGATTATTTTGAGTTTGGCGTATGTGGCGGCTATTCTTTCAAATGGTGGCTGGCACATAATAGCCATCCTGATTCAAGGTTCTATGGATTTGATACGTTTGAGGGATTGCCGGAAGATTTCGGCCCCTTTGCCAAAGGAACAATGGCCGCGGCGCTGGAATCCTTGAATGTGACGGATACAAGAGCCAGTTTTTATAAGGGGCTTTTCCAGGAAACACTGAACCCTTTTTTGGAACAGTATAAAAGCACCCGGAGAAAGCTGATCCACATGGATGCAGATATATTCAGCGCCACTTTGTTCAGTTTATCACAACTGTACAAATATCTTAACGATGGTGACATTATCATGTTTGATGAATTTGGGGTGCCAATGCATGAGTTCAGGGCTTTTAAAATATTTACAGAAAGCTTTTATATAAAATATGAAGTGATCGCAGCCGCGAATAACTATTTGTTCCTGGCGGTAAAAATAAAAAAGTGATTATGATACATATTGTTTTTAATGAATCAGAGATTGACCTGATGAAGCAGGTGATAGCGCTTGACGAAACACTTACCGGTGATGTAGTACAGATCAAAGATGATTTTGCCGTAGGGCCTTTAATGAATCTTGAGACCGAAGAAGGCTGGCAGGCAAGAGTAGAATGGTGGAGAGGTCTTTTACAGGGGTCCCCGTATAAAGAGAGTCTGGCCGGAAGTTTTGATGACAGGCTAACGGTGAAAGATCTGAAAGATAACCTGGATGTCAATGCCGATGAGCAGGTCTGGATATGGATGGGACAGAACCAACATGATGTATGTGGTTATTACTGGCTGGCCTCACAGTTAAAAGATTACCAGGGAAGGATCATGACGTTGTACCTGAACAATCTTCCGTTCATAAATGAGAAAGGACAGATATTCTATCCATCCTGGCTGCATGAGATACAGCCGAAAGAATTTTTGAAAGCAAAGAAACTGGCGAGACCTATTACTACCAGCGAATTTGAAGTGGATCCGGATGAATGGAAGAAGGTTTGTGATGAAAATGCGACCGTCAGGATACTGGAAGGCGGAAAGAAGATCGCTGGGAAAGAGGAAACGTTCTATGATCAGGAGATCGTAAAGAATATTACCAATGAGTGGCAGAAAGCGAGCAGGGTATTAAGCAATACTCTTCACAGGATGAAAATAAAGACCGGCGATGTTTTTATCATGTGGAGGATGAAAGCTCTGGCCAATAGCGGAAAGATCGAGGTGATGGGCGAGGTGAATAAAGGATGGAAAGAGTTTGATGTGAAACTGGCAGGAGCTAAGCAGTCAGAAGCTTCCATACAGGAAGAAACGACAGTGTAAATTCATTGTATGAAATATATTATCAGGTTAGAGGAAGCTGCCATGTTTGCCGTCAGTCTTTTTGGTTTATACCAGTTGGATGCGGATGGATGGTTTTACCCGGTACTTTTCCTGGGGCCTGATATCAGCATGATTGGCTATATAGCCGGTAATGCAGCAGGCGCAATGGCCTATAATTTTTTTCACCATAAAGGAGTAGCCGTTATTATTTTCCTGGCCGGGCTTTACATGCAGAATGAATTGTTGCTGATAATCGGTATCATCCTTTTCGGACATTCTTCTATGGACAGGATGTTCGGCTATGGATTAAAACTGGAAAGAGGCTTTAAGTACACACATCTTGGAACGATCGGAAAGTATAAAAATAAGAAATGAGCGCAGCAAAAAATAAATTGGCGGAAGTACAGAATAATAATTCAGGTTTGCATGGACAGTACAAGACATGGTTCCTTGATTATGCATCCTATGTAATACTGGAAAGGGCTGTACCCGCTGTTGAAGACGGGCTGAAACCTGTGCAGCGCCGCATCCTTCATGCTATGAAGGAAATGGATGATGGCAGATTCAATAAAGTGGCCAATATCATCGGGCAGGCCATGCAATATCATCCGCATGGTGATGCGAGTATCGGCGATGCACTGGTCAACATGGGACAAAAAGACCTGCTGGTAGAAACACAGGGTAACTGGGGCGATGTAAGGACAGGCGATGATGCGGCAGCGCCACGTTATATAGAAGCAAGGCTGAGCAAATTTGCCCTGGAGGTCGCTTTTAATAATAAAACAACCGAATGGCAGCTTAGTTATGATGGAAGAAAGAATGAACCGGTGACATTACCGATGAAGTTTCCATTGCTGCTTGCCCAGGGCGCCGATGGTATTGCCGTAGGCCTGTCCACAAAAATATTACCTCACAATTTCTGCGAACTGATAGAAGCTTCTGTAAAATACCTGCGGGGCAAAAGATTTGAGTTGTACCCTGATTTTATGACAGGGGGAATGATTGATGTAGCCGATTATAACCAGGGTAAACGTGGCGGAAAGGTAAAGGTCAGGGCATTGATCGAAGAGGTGGATAAGAAAACACTGGCTATCCGTTCTGTTCCGTATGGTGTGACGACCACGCAACTGATGGACTCCATTGTCAAAGCTAACGACCAGGGTAAGATCAAGATCAAAAAAGTAACGGACACCACGGCGGCTGATGTAGAGATACTGATCGATCTTGCTGCAGGTATTTCTCCGGATATTACCATTGATGCGTTATATAAATTCACTGATTGTGAAATTTCTATTTCTCCCAATGCCTGCGTGATCGTCGGTATGAAGCCGCAGTTCCTTGGCGTGTACGACCTGCTTAAGATTTCGGCAGACAGAACTAAGGAACTGCTGGAACAGGAGTTAAAGATCAGGCTTGGCGAACTGCAGGAGAAATGGCATTATACTTCTCTTGAGAAAATATTCTTTGAAGAGAAGATATACAAAGAGCTTGAAAAAAAACATGAAACGTGGGAAAAGGTGCTGGATGCTATTGATAAAGCTTTTGTGCCATTCAAAAAGCAACTGAAAAGGGCCATTTCGAAAGAAGATATTATTAAGCTGACGGAAAAACCGGTACGCCGTATCTACAGGTTAGATATTGACGAGCTGAACGACCAGATAAAAGGCCTGGAAGCCGACATCAAACAGGTGAAATATGACCTGGCCAATCTGGTTGATTATACTGTTTCCTATTATGAGAGCCTGCTGAAAAAATACGGAAAGGGAAGGGAAAGGAAAACAGAGATCAGGCAGTTTGAAGTCATCGAGGCGAAACAGGTAGCTATTGCCAATACAAGACTTTATGTGAACAGGGAAGAAGGGTTCATCGGAACCGGCTTAAAGAAAGATGAGTTTCTTTTTGAATGTTCTGATCTTGATGATATCATCGCTTTTGCAAAGAACGGAGTCATGAAGGTGGTTAAGGTAACAGACAAAGTATTTATCGGGAAAGATATTCTGCACGCTGCTGTATTTAAGAAAAATGATGAGCGTACCACTTATAACATGATCTATGTGGACGGAAAGGAGGGGGTCAGCTATGCAAAACGGTTTAATGTAACAGGTGTCACAAGGGATAAAGAATATGACCTTACAAAAGGTAATGAAAAAAGTAAGGTTCATTACCTGAGTGTGAACCTTAATGGGGAGGCTGAGGTCGTGAAGATCGTTTTAAGCTCTTCTTCTGCCGCAAGAATTAAGGAGTTCGATTTTTATTTTGAAGAACTGGCGATCAAAGGCCGCAGCAGCATGGGTAATCAGGTGACCAAATATGCTATCAAATCAGTTAAGTTTAAAGAAGCCGGAAGGGCTACATTAAGCGGCAAGAAATTATGGTTTGATGATAAGTTCGGTCGTTTAAGTGAAGAAGAAAAAGGTATCCTGCTTGGGACTTTTGAAGCAGAGGATAAGATACTTGTCGTTTATAGTGACGGTAATTATGAGATCACAGACCAGGAGCTGACACAGCGGTTTGATGCCGATAGTATTTTACTTATTGAAAAATTCAATCCTGAAAAGATCATTTCTGCTGTTTATTTGGACAAAAAGAACCTGCAATACAATGTCAAGCGGTTCAAAATAGAAACAACCACATTAAAAAATAAGTTTTTTTTCATCAAAGAAGGTGATGGGAATTATGTAGAAGCTGTTTCCACTGATGATGAGCCGATACTGGCTGTGCAGAGCGGCCGGGGAGACCAGGTACGTAAGGCCAAATTCAAGATCGCTAAAGTGGCAGAAGTAATGGGGTGGAAAACCGTAGGCACTAAACTGGTTGACTTTAATAAAAGTGTGGAAATGGAATGGGTGAAGACCAAACAGGATAACCAGCAGGCAGAACTCTTTGAATAAATTTATTGTTTGGCTTTGACGCCATCTTTCTTTCGTTTGATCCGGATCGTGGCATTCTTTTCCAGGTTGCTGGATAAACGGATATTGAACTTGTTCTTGCCATCATCAATGATCATGAGTGCAGTGTTGGGCGGAATGGCCCCGAGATTATTGGCAAACATGCTAAGTTCGTTCACCTGTTTCAATGAATCGAGAGAAAGGTTGAAATGAATGGACCGGGCGCTGAGTTTTTGAGAGAAAGCGAGTAGCTCTTTATTAAAAAAAACAGAGATGGAATCGCCATCTACTTCACCATTATCATAGAAATCAACTTTCAGCGTATCTGATTCTACTTCTATTTCGTCACTGACCACCTCTTCTCTTTCTTTGAACTGGTTCTCCACAACATAATTCACTACTTTTCGCTGCACAATATTGGCCGCTACGAGTGTATCGGCTAAAGCGGGTTGCCAGACCTGGTAGATCTCCTTGAATTCCCTTATCGCTTTTATCACAGAATCTGTTTTGCTGGCTTCAGCATTCATCGTGAGAGTAAAATTCACAGGGGCGCAGACATAGTAGTTTTCAGGCAAGCCCTCAAATCGGCCGGAGAGAGTAGAGCCGGCTACAGCCACCCGCAGCAGGGCCCGGAAATTCATGATACAATCCACTTCTTTATTGACGGGCGACCCGAAGTAAACAACAGGGACGTTAAGGATCGTCAATTCCCTGCTAACAGCATTGTATTTGCCTTTTACTTCAATACTTCGGTAAATGTTCTTGAAATAGTAGTTAAGTACGCCTTTTACGTTTCCCTTTTCAGGCTGCAACACAAGTTCAACGAGGTAATTACTGACTTTTGAAGGAACATCTACATTGGCGGTACCATACCAATAGCCGAATACGCTTTGCGATGATGCATGTAATGAGGCCAATATGATGAAAAGTAAGAAGGCTTTCTTCATAGCGGGAAATGGTGGTCAAAAATCATGCTTAAATTAAGGTGTTTTGCCCAATATTTATTTAATAAAACGTTTCATTTCCCTTTCCACATCTTTTTGCTTAATGCTTTCCCGCTTGTCGTGGAGCTTTTTACCCTTTGCCAGCCCGATCTCCATTTTGGCCAATCCTTTTTCATTGAAATAGATCCGTAAAGGTATCAGGGTATAGCCTTTCTCTTTCAGTTTGGATTCTATCTTCCTGATCTCCCTTTTCTCCAGTAGCAGTTTCCTGTCACGCATCGGCTCGTGGTTATTGATATTGCCGTGGGAGTATTCGGCAATATGCAATGATTTGACCCATACTTCACCTTTGTTCAGAAGACAATAACTATCATTAAAGCTTACTTTACCGTTGCGTATGGATTTCACTTCTGTTCCCAGCAATACGATACCCGCTTCATATTTAGCATCTATGAAGTATTCATGATAGGCGGAGCGGTTCTTTATTTCCATTCTTTATAAAAAAAAGTAAGAGGTACATATCCCCTTACTCATTATTGAAATGTAAAAATACTTTTAGTTGTTGAACAACTCCAGGACCGTTGCCAGTTTATTCTTCATGTCCTTTCTCGCCACAATGAAGTCGAGGAAACCATGATCCAGCAAAAACTCACTGCGCTGGAAACCTTCCGGCAGGTCTTTCTTGATCGTTTCTTTGATGACCCTTGGCCCGGCAAAACCGATCAAAGCGCCGGGTTCTGCAATATTGAGATCCCCAAGCATTCCAAATGAAGCGGAGATACCACCAAATGTCGGGTCGGTCAATAAAGATATATAAGGAAGCCTGGCATCGCTCAGCTGGGAAAGCTTGCCGCTTGTTTTAGCTAATTGCATCAGCGAAAAAGCACTTTCCATCATCCGGGCGCCGCCGCTTTTGCTGATGACCATATAGGGAAGCTTATGCTCTATGCAATAATCTACAGCTCTCGAAAATTTTTCACCCATTACACTACCCAGTGACCCACCTATGAATTCAAAATCCATACAAGCGATCACCAACCCGTTACCATTTACTTTTCCTGTCGCTACCCTCATCGAGTCTTTAAGGTCGGTTTTGCTCCAGATCTCTTCAAGGCGTTTCTTGTAGGGTTTTAAGTCGGTGAATTCCAGGAAATCCCTGGACCGGATATTATCAAACAGTTCCGTGTATTCGTTATTGTCGAACAATATCTCGTAATACTCGCTGCTATTGATACGGTGATGATAGTTGCATTTGGCGCATACGAAAAGGTGTTCCTTCAATTCGCTGATCGTACAGATATAATTGCATTCCGGGCATTTGACCCAAAGACCTTCAGGGGTTTCCTTTTTTTCTGATGTCTTGGTGCTTATCCCTTTTTTGATCCTTTTGAACCAACTGCTTTTGGTTTCTTCGGTTTTTCCTTCCTCGCCGGTCAGGTTCGCATCAAAATCTTCAAATTGTTTGGCCATAACCTTTTGTTGAGGTACAAATATAGGGATTTACAAAGGTCTGGGGCGAACGGCAGCTCTTAGTCCGTTAACCTGCAGGTGATCTCCAACCTGTTATTATCAGGGTCAAGTGTTTCAAATTCATAATACCCGTCACCTGTTCTTCTTGGCCCGCTTAATATGGGAAAACCGTCAGCTTTTAATCGAGTAGCTTTTGCATCCACTTCCTGAATAGTGTCAACACCGAATGCCAGGTGAATGATCCCAAGATGCTGTTTTTTTATGGTATCATTAGTATTTGCCGGTATATCAGGCATTGACATCAGTTCCAGCCTTGCGCCACTTTTGAAGGTAAGAAAGTAGCTATGAAAATCTTTGGCCGTATTGATATATTTATCATTCGGAACGCCTCCAAAGTATGTCATATAATACTCTTTCAGCAATTCAATTTTGCTGGTCCAGATAGCAACATGTTCAAGTGTCATGGCACAAAATTACTTTACTGCCGGGCTTTCTTTATCATCTGTATGACTTTTCTTACGGGATCGGGTACAGGTGGTCTGTCCGGACTTTCACAAGCAGTATCCGCGGATGTATATTGACCGGTGTTTACAGGAAAACTAAATCTTATCTTTGGAACCTGGTAAAATTAAATATCAAATAATCTTTATGAAAGTATTTTTCCCGGTTCTGCTGGTCTGCCTTTTTGCCTCTGCAACAGCAATAGGGCAAAGCAAGAGTATGAAGACGGCCACCCCGGATTCAACAAAGGCGATACAGGTAGTAGAGACGGCCTGTGGCATGTGCCAGTTTGGTATGGCCGGTAAAAGTTGTGATCTGGCGGTGCGTATAAATGGAAAGGCATACTATGTAGATGGCACATCGATAGACGAGCATGGCGATGCGCATGCAAAGGATGGTTTTTGTAATGCTATAAGAAATGCAGAGGTCCAGGGTAAGATAGAAGATGACCGTTTCAAAGCCACGTATTTTAAACTGGTCAAAGCACCTTCAAAAAAAGAAAAGAAAAAGAACAGCGGACAATAAGCGTCAATTCTTTACCTCTTTGGTCATGATAACAAGAGGGGATAGCGACAAGCGCTATCCCCTCTTGTTTTTATCAGGGTTTTATATGCCTGATCTCTTTCAGAAGCTATAATTGATCCCAAACATTATCATATCTGTTGTCATCTTATAGGATACATTGCTGCCCGGTATTGCTCCATAGGGATTCGATGCTGTTATCATCATCGGGCTTAGCAACATGCCACTGGTGGAACCGCTGCTGGTCCCGTGATGATAGACTGCATTGAGCGTAAAACGGCTGTTGAACTCATAACCACAACCCAACTGGAAAGCATTTTTAATGATCGCTGTGGCCGGGGCGGAGAAGAATGCAAGTTCACTGCTGATAGGATTGGAGCTATAAGTATATCCTGCTCTCAGCGGGAACTTCTCGATCCCTTTGTATTGGATACCTGCTGATACTACTGATATGTTTTCCCAGCCAAACCCTTTAACGGAAGCTATCTCGGTCCAGCCTTTTGCTTCAAAGCCTTTTGTGTTTTTGTAATTCACAAACCGGTAATCCACTGCAACGTCTATATCTTTTTTTGAATAACCGATGCCTGCAGAAAGTATCGCCGGGTAATTCATTTTGAATTTTACATTTGGAGCAGCGCTGCCATCCAGGTACTTATTTTCAAAATCAAAATCGCTGAAATATTGCTGCGTTTTATAAGAAGCGCCCAGCTTAATGCCGGTGCCTGAGTTGTAGAATACACCGAATTGGCCGCCAAATCCCAGGGCAGAAGCCTTGTCACTTACCGGGTATCCTTTTGTCATAGATGGGCCGGACAGTGGATTCGGGGCCAGCTCCAATGTTCCGTAATTAAATGTTGGCGCCAGACCGATGGACACTTGTTTGGAAATTTTATAGGCATAAGTCAATCCTACCTGCAATAGCTGGTAATCGGATTCTATCCTGCCAAAACCACTGGAACTTTGTGGCATAGTGATAGGGTTTGTATTGCTTTCAGGAAATGTGACGCCAAACCCGCTGATGCCAAATGCAGACACCCCAAAACTGTGCTTGCTGTCTTTTTTTGCCCATACCATTGCAAGCGACGGCATAATAGAGACACCCCTGTCGTCTTTGGTCACCCCGCTCACCGGGCCGCCGGGGGTCGGGGCAGTAGAAGATATTTCGGGGGAGGAAAAGAATAAGCCAGCATTCGCAGAAAATATTTTTTTATCAAACGCAGATATACCTGCAGGGTTCCAATGCAAAGCCCCGTTTATATCTAATGGCTGTGCAGTAGCAGCGCCACCCATTGACATATTGACGGCTCCGATGCCCTGCATGATATGGCCTGCCTGTGCAAAGAGTGAAAAGGGTAAAGATCCCATGAGAAGAACGGAAAGTATCTTTTTCATAATCGTAAGTTTTGAATGACTTCTGCTTTTGCAGCAGAAAAACATGTAAAACTATTTCCGGTCCGGAGGGGCTTATGTGACCATTATCACGTATGGATGTAAATCATACCGGCACATGACGAATGTTACTTATGTCACATAGCAGTGATCAGCAAAGAGCTTTTTGAATTATCATTGGATTGTTGACCGGAAAAAAAATTAACGATTATCATCCTGCCAGATAATCTTTGTCATAGCCCGGTTTACAGTTTATGCTGATTTTTGGTCTCGTAAAATTTTAACCTATTCGTTTAAGACCAAATACTTAAAAGCATGAAAAAGCAATATTGGATCAATGTCAGAAATGTTGATAACAGGCTGGTCATTTTTTTTGATGGTGAAACCATCTGGGACAGTGGTATCATCCGTGATGACCCGGCCATTAACAAAAACATTGAGATTACCGATCTTCTTAAAGCTGAACCGGATTGTTCCCACGAGCTGATATTTGAAGGATTCAACAATACTTATACAGCACATGATACCGATGAAGACCTGAATCCCTGGCATTTTAATTACCGGATATTCACACGTACCGTAGATAAGGAAGGAAAAGTAGTGAGTGAAAATGACCTGGTGAAACCGTACGACGAAAAACACTTATCCAACCCGCACATCAGGGCTATCAATAACAGTTACCGTTTTGTAAGAAAGAACCATGATTACAAAGTGGTGGCCAATTCCCTGTCGCAACACTTTTTTGATTAAGCAAGCAATGAGCGAAGTCTCATAGTTTTCTCAACGATGATTATGTCCGTAACGAAAAGGTATTGTATTCAACAATACCTTTTTTGTTTTTGCCCTGTTGAGTATGATCATTTCGGAATTTTTCAGATACCTTTATTTGCCTAAACAACGATTATGCCTGCGAGAGTCATAACAAGTATCTTACTACTACTGTCTTCTTCTTTATCTGCACAACAATTGCGTGTTGAACCCATGAACTGGTGGGTGGGGATGAAAAACCAGGAGCTGCAGCTAATGGTACACGGTGAAAATATCGGGGAGACCATTCCTTCGGTCAATTATCCCGGAGTATCGGTCAAACGTATTCATACTGCAGATAGCAAAAATTATCTTTTTATAGATATCATTATCACAAAGAGCGCTAAGCCGGGAACATTTCCTATTACATTTAAAAAGAAAGGGAAAACAGCAGCTATTTACAATTATGTCCTCCAGCAGCGTAAGGCCTGGGCCAGTATTGTAAAGGGGTTTGATGCCTCTGACGTCATTTACCTCATCACTCCTGATCGTTTTGCCAATGGTGATGAAAGCAATGATGCGGTGAGTACCATGCGGGAAAATAAGACCGACCGCAAGAATGACTATGGCAGGCATGGCGGCGATATACGAGGCATCATTGATCATCTTGATTATATCGCTGATATGGGTTATACAGCTATATGGCCAACGCCTGTGCTGGAAAATGACATGCCGGATGCCTCATATCATGGATATGCTATTACAGATTATTACAAAGTGGATCCCCGGTTCGGTACATTGGATGAGTATAAGGAATTGGCCGATAAAGCAAGGCAAAAAGGACTCAAACTGATATTTGATGGGGTGGTGAACCATACCGGCTCTTATTATTGGTGGATGAAGGACCTGCCTTTTCACGACTGGATAAACTATGCTGACTCCATAAAAATCACCAACCATCGCCGGACCGTTAACCAGGACCCCTATGCCTCTGCAGCGGACAAAGAACTAATGGTAAGGGGATGGTTTGTTAGTTCCATGCCTGACCTTAACCAGCAAAATCCTTTCCTGTCAGCATTTTTGATACAAAACAGTATCTGGTGGATCGAAACATTAGGTCTTGCAGGTATCCGGCAGGATACATATCCTTACTCGCAGAAAAAATTTCTGGAAAAATGGACCTGCCAGATCGTGAATGAATATCCCGGCTTCAGCATTGTCGGAGAGGAGTGGAGCACCAACCCCCTCATTGCAGCATATTGGCAAAAAGGCAAGGCGAACAACAGCGGTTATAACGGCTGTATGAAGAGCACAATGGATTTTCCGATGCAAACTACACTTGTTCACGCACTGACCGAACCCGAAGCATGGGACAAAGGCCTGGTAAAATTATATGAAGCCCTGGCAAATGATTTTGTATATGCTAATCCGAAAGACCTGCTGATCTTCGGCGATAACCATGATATGGACAGGTTGTTCACCCAGCTTAAGGATAATCCTGACCTGATGCAGATGGCATTGAGTTACCTGTTGACAATAAGAGGTATTCCGCAGATATATTATGGCACAGAAGTGCTGATCGGGAATACGGCTAAGCCGGGTGATCATGGCCTGATCCGTTCTGATTTTCCCGGCGGTTGGAAAAATGATACAGTAAATGGGTTTACTGGTGCAGGACTATCAAAAGATCAGCTACGTATTCAATCATTCCTGAAAAAACTATTGAACTGGCGAAAAGACAAAAAGGTGATCCATAACGGGAATACTTTACATTTTGCCCCGGAAAAAGGGGTGTATGTTTATTTCAGGTATAACAAAAGCGATATTGTAATGGTAGTGTTGAATAAGAATACGGAACAGAGATCTGTTAATGCAGAAAGGTTTGCGGAGGCTATCAGGGAAAAGAAGAGCGCAACGGATGTTTTGACCGGGAATATATTTTCTTTGGACCAAACAATAATGGTAGCGCCGATGTCTGCTATGATACTGGAAGTGAAGTAGGATATTATCTTACCAACGTCGCAGTACCTTTTCGTGAAATGACCCTGTTATCAATACTGATGCCTTCGATCATCCATACAAAAACCTGCGTTGCCTGTGGTATCCCGTTGATGGTACCATCCCATCCCGGCAGTTCAGTTTTACTATGATACAACAACTGCCCCCACCGGTTGAATATCCTGAAGTAACGGATCTCTTTAATGCCCATTAATACCGGCCGCAGGCGATCATTCAGCCCGTCATTGTTAGGACTAAATGCGGTGGGTACATAAATAGCTGCTTCCTTTACCGTTTTTACTACTTGTGTATCTACCGTCACACAGCCGCTGGCCGTAGTGATCTTTATTGTATATAATTGTTCAGATGATCCGTTGAATACAGGCGTATAGCTTTCCTGTGTGTTTAAAAATGTACCCGGGCTCCATAAAGCAGTTTCACCGAATTGCCGTGCCTGTAAGCCTAAAGGGAAATCGACCACTGCAAATTGCACGGGGTACCTGACAGCAGATCTTGGCTTATCAACCACTACGATCTTTTTTAAAACATGCAGAGGGGAAGGACATTGTTCGGTATTAACGGACAGGCTTACCTGGAAATTCCCGGCTGATGTATATACCTGTGGTGGCGGAGTATGGAGTGAAGATGTTTGCCCATTGTTGAAATCCCATAAGTAGTGGATCGTTGAACCAAGAGTATCAACTGTTTTATTGATGGCCTGCATAGGCAGGTTAATGCAAACAGGGTTTATATCAAAATCAGCAATAGCATTCTGATAAACGGTTACTAATGCGCTGATGCTGTCAAAACAGACAGGGCTGCTGCTGACGATCAGTTTTACATTGTATATACCTGCGGCCACATAACTATGTGTTACATCTTTTGATGTGGTCATGGTACCATCGCCAAGTACCCATTGGTATTCCATAGTGCCTACAGCATTGGTGCTGGTATTAGTGAATAGGAAACGGTTACCAACAAGACACTGGTTCATGGTGCCTGCATTAATGCCAGGAACAGGTACAGAAGTAACAATAACCTGTTTCGGGTCAGTGATCATACTGCACCCTATGTTATTGGTAAGAGAAGCATGGTAAGTGCCGCTCTGTGTCACCCTATATACAGGAAGGGTCGCTCCGGGAACCGGTACACCATCCCGGTACCATTGAATATTGTCTGTGGGCTGCACTCTTAAAACGGCACTGTCTCCGCTGCCGGTGCAGTACATTTCTTTTCCCAAAAACTCCAGTGTCTTATTCAACACTGCAGCTACTACTACCACCGTATCTGTATCAAAACAGCCTCCGCCATCATGATTGACCGTAAGGATATAAGTTGTAGTTGTATCAGGAGAGGCACGGGGATTAGCGCTACTCGGATTTGATAAGCCTGTTGCCGGGCTCCAACTATACACAAGACCGGGTTTGGGCGGAGTGCCGATCGGTACAGGGTCGTGATTACAGGAAAGTGCATCACTGCCTGCATTAGCTGTGACCGTCAAAGTATCCACCAGCCTCGCATATAAAGTGTCCAGGCATCCATAACCACTGTAGGGTATTAACTGAACGGCAATGGTCGTTCCTGCAGGTGGCGGCGGCTGCAAAGTGAGTACCTGCTGATATCCCAACACCTGTGTAAAGGTGTTATTGAACCAGGCATAGCTTTGGTAGCCAAAAGGTGCCACTACATTTACCAGTGTATCGTCAGGACAAAAAGTAGCACCGGTAAATGTACCGCTGCATTCTGAATTGACATCAATATAGGCATACCCAAAGTGGCGTTGAAAAGTGCAGTCGGCTGTTTTGAAAAATATCCTGATAGTTTTGCCTGCATGGCCATCAAGGTTAATAGATACTGCTGTCCAGTCTTTGCACCATACAGGCGTATCCCCACCGGGATCGGGTGACTCAAAGAAACCCGGCAGTATAGAGCCGTAAGGAACAAAGGTGAATGAAGAACAGAATATGCGGGTATTATCTGTCACGTTCAGTACTTCAATTTCCATTCTTGGCTGCTGATATTCCTCATGACTGGGATCCTGGAAGACGACAGCATAATTATATATCAGAGTATAGTAATCGGTATTGGCGGGTATGGTGAATTCATACGATATACCCTCAGCTTGCCCTCCACCAAAATTGTTTCCAAGTTTTATGGAGTGACCGCTTCCGTTAGGACAATTGACCGGAAAACCGCCATAAGGATCCACACCATCGCCGGGAAAAGATGAATACATGGTATGCTGTCCGGGGACAGGTATGCCTGAAGGAGTTAAACTGATAACATTCTGTCCATTACCTGTTACGTAACCGGTATAGCAGGTCCAACCATCAAAGCTGCCATTTTCAAAATCTATATTAGGGGGACATACCTGGGAACTGGCATATGAATAGCCAAAGGCCATCAAAAGGCCGGTCAACAATAGTTTTGGTTGAATATGGCAAAACCGCATTCCCGGATGATGAATTAAGTATTAATAAAGGCGGGTAAAGGATGTATTTAAAATTAGTTATTTAACCGCTGAATCGGTACATCATTCTTTTCACATCGTAAATTTTCATAAGATAATTTTCGATGCCGGTACTATCATATCTCTGCTAATTCGATAAAGGTTGCCGGCCAGCGAAATAAAGGAAAGAGTGATCAGTAATTCTATTTAACTTCCGGCTCAAATAATCAGGTAACTGATGCAGAAATTCATCCGGGAACTAACAGCATTTTATCCTGAGTACCTGCGGGCACACAGTGACAGGACGAACCAGGTGCTGCATTTCATTGGCGCTACTTTGTTCTTTACTTTGACCGCACTGGCTTTTATTATACCGGATTACTGGTTGATCGGACCGGCTATTTTCACCGGTTATCTTTTACCGGGTTTGGGTCATCGTTTTTTCCAGCACAATGAAAGTTTCCGGACAAGCAAACCTGTTCTCTGCGTGATCTGTGCTTTCCGGTTGTATATAGACACGCTGACATTTCGCATCCGGAAAATGATGAAAATGGCGAAGCGGACGGAGTAAACATTTTTTAATTCTTCAGTATCGTAAACTCTACCCTCCGGTTCAATTGCCGGTTCTCATCCGTATCATTCGGTACTACAGGTTTGGTTTCCCCATATCCCTGCGACCTGATCCGGGAAGGATCGATACCTCTTGAAAGGATGTATTCCATACAGGAGCGGGCACGGTTGTCACTCAGTTTGAAATTATAATCATCCGAACCGCGGCTGTCGGTGTGGGCACTCATTTCTATTTCTATAGCCGGGTTTTCTTTCAGCATTGTCACTACTCTTTCCAGTTCCACAAATGATTCTGGACGGAGATTCCACTTGTCAAAATCAAAGAAGACATTGTTCAGCCGTACCACCTGGCCTATTTCGATAGGAACAAGATAAAGGTCCTTGTGTATCTCTTTATAACCTTCCTGTACCAATGAATCGAGGTTCAGGTTCTCTGATTGTGCAAAGAATTTATCAGCCGTAGCCCTGATCATATAATTCTTATCATAAGGAAGTACGATCTTAAAGGCGCCATCGTCCGGGTTGGAAACGGCGTTACCCGCTACCGTTCCGTCAGGAAGTGTTTCATAGATCAATGATGCGCTGAGCGGCTTGCCGGTCTTTTTATTATACACGTTGCCACTTACCAATACAACCGGGTCTGGTTTTTCTTTTTCTAAAAGTTTCACCCTTACAATATCACTTTCTCCATAGCTTTCCGCACTGCTGGTGAGATAGGCGTATTCACCACCGGCGTCCAGCGTAAAGAAGGCATCCCAGTCGGGTGTATTGATCGGGGATCCAAGGTTAACGGGATCGGTCCATTTCTGCCAGGTATTATCCAGCCGTTTGGTCATCCAGATATCGTTATCTCCAAGACCGCCGGGGCGATTACTGCTGAAATATAATGTCACGCCATCCGCAGCGAGATAAGGGGTCATTTCATCATAGTCCGGCAGGTTGATCTTTTTGCCGATGCTTTTCGGCTCTGTCCAGCTTCCGTCTTTTTCGAGAAAGCAAACATATATGTCGTTGTTGATACCGTATTTCACTTCAGTCATATAAAGCAGCAGGGTCTTTCCGTCGTGGGCCATAGTAGCGCCATTCTGAGCGCCGCGGTCATACTTAAGGTAATTTTTTATACGCAGGGCATTGGGTTTGCTCCATGTATAGTCCTCTTTCAGGTAACTCATGCTGACCCCATTGCCTACATAGTCGCCATCAATGAATGCATTGCGTATCAGTATCCGGTTATTATCAGGCGATACCCAATAAACGGCGTTGTAATGATACGTATTGAGCGGGTAGCCAAGGTGGATCGCCTCGCTCCATTTGCCATTCTCATCACGATAGGCATACCAGATGTCCTGTGAGTTCCGGATGGACCTGTACTTTGTATTCTGCGGATGATCTTCTACTATAAAGAATAACAGGTTACCGTCGGCGGAAACGGTAGGCCTCAGCTCGGCATATTTTGTATTGATCTTATCACCAAGATTTTCGATCTTGATAATAGTGGCGGCGGTTATGATATTCTCCTTTTGCTGAATAAGGCCTGCCGTATCTGTGGACAAAGGTTGCGCCGCAGTAATTTGAACAAATGCAGTAAGGATCAAAAAGTAGAGGATTCTTTTCAATGGATTGGATTTTGGCTTCGGCCTGAAAATTAACAGAAAACCATCCAATCTTATAGCGGAAACTTACCCGGTGGTTTTACGTGATATTGCCGGCAGTTCTTTAATGATACGACCGGTTCGCAATAAGTATCTCTAATGTATCCTGTTTCTCACAAGCCCATTGACGGAGTATCTCGCTACGGATGGGGGCATAGATATCTTTTTTGGCCGGGTCGGATGGCAGCTCTTTGATCGGGACCAGTAGTAAGCAATGTGGCTCCACATGTTCGTAATGATGATCGGGTGTAAGCCCTTTCACGAGTACAAATTTGTAACCTTTGCTTTCCAGTTTTTCCAGCGAGTGCTGATTGAGTTTAATGGTGCCGCTTCGTCCTTCGGCGATTCCCTTACGCATACTTCAGGTTTTTCTGGGTAAAACAGTGAATATGCTTTATAGTTCAATTTTTGCAATGATTTTCATCCTTGTTTAATGTTTGCTGACTGAACGAAGCGATTGCTGAAACAAGTTGCTGCAGGAATACTGTGCCTTGAATGATTCCAAAGTTTTCTTAATTAACCGGGGATAAGAAAAGGCTGGATAAATAAAATATTCTTTTCAAATCAGGAAACAGATACGCCGATCAGTTTGCCGATCCCGAATGTGATAGCCGCTGCCGCCAATCCAAAGGCTACCTGCCTGAAACCGGATGACCAGATACTTCTCCCGGTGAATAAAGTGATAGCTGCTCCTATGATAAATAGCCCGACCGCACTCATGGAGGCACTCAGGATAATGGCTTTCATGCCGCCTGTGAACATAAAAGGAATAACAGGTATGATAGCGCCAATAGCAAAAAGGAAAAAAGAATACAGGGATGCTTCAATAGCTGAACCTTTCAGCTCTTCCGTATTGATCCCGAGCTCTTCCTGCACCAGCACTTCGTGAGCATGTTCGGGATTTTTAATGACGTCCGCCGCCATTTGTCTCGCCTGTTCCTCCGGTATGCCTTTGGCCATATAGATCAGCTCCAGTTCTTTCATTTCCATTTCCGGGTTTGTTTCCAGTTCTTCCTTTTCGAGTTCCATCTGGTTCTCATAAAGTTCCTGCGAACTTTTTACTGATATCCATTCTCCCAGCGCCATGGATAAGGCGCCTGCGAGTAAACCTGCTGTGCCGGCAAGTAATACTTCACTTCCTCCGGCAGTGGCGCCGGCTACTCCCATCACGAGGCTGAAGTTGGATACCAGCCCATCATTGCCTCCCAGTACTGCAGCCCGCAGTGCATTGCCACCGACAGACCTGTGCCTGCTTTCAAAGCGGGCGATCGTACTACCGGATATTTTTGACTGTTCTAATAATCCCCGCAGGATCTTTACATGATTTGTTTCACTTCCGGTGACAGGCAGGTTGGTTTGTTTTTTAGCAGTAATGACGGAATTGGAAAGGGTTTTTTCAGTGTCCATTAAAGCGCCAAGTACATAATCATATCCAAAGACCTTCCCGATAGAGTTGAGTGTTCTGGCCCTGAATGAAGGTTTAGGCATGTATCCATCACCCAGGTTCAGCTTTGCCATAAAGCCACGGGCATGTGATGTTTCTATCTCGCTCATTTGCCGGAATATTCCGGCTATTGTCGGGTTGTCTTCTTTTTCCGATAGTTTTTTATACAAATAGGCCGCATCGATCTCCGTTTGTATATTTTTCAGCGTTTGCATGTAGCTTATATTGAAGGATGCAATTTATATGGTCAGTTTTGCTTTTTTGCTGAGTCATGTCATGTGTAAATATAAACTTTGCCTGTTGAGTAATTTTGCTTCACTTAGCACACTGCATGAACTGGCACCACATTGATACCAGGGAAGTGACCGAACTTACCGGCTCTGCACCAGATGGCTTAAGTACAGAGTCTGCTGCACTTAAACTGGCAGAGTACGGCCCCAATGAACTGGAAGATAAAAAGAAGAAACCCGCATGGGTCTTATTTCTTCTGCAGTTCAAAGATTTTATGATACTTGTATTGATAGCTGCTGCAATCATTGCCGGTGTTGCCGGAGATCTGACTGATACAATTATCATACTTGTCATTGTCATTCTGAATGCGATAGTCGGGTTCATACAGGAATACCGTGCTGAGAAAGCGATGGAAGCACTGAAGAAAATTGCTGCGTTGCAGGCACAGGTATTACGAAACGGAAAGCCGGTGACAGTCGCTGCATCCGCATTGGTGCCGGGTGATATGGTATTGCTCGAAGCCGGTAATGTTGTTCCTGCTGATATAAGATTATTTGAAACACATAGTCTTCGCATTGATGAGTCTGCACTGACGGGAGAATCAGTACCAGCAGAAAAGGATGACAGAGTATTAAAGGATGTCGATCTTCCGCTTGGCGACAGGATCAATATGGCTTTTAAAAGTACTCTTATTACAAACGGCAGGGCAAAAGGGATCGTGGTAGCGACCGGCATGCAAACAGAAATAGGGTTAATAGCCCGTATGCTGCAACAGGATGAAGCAGAAACGCCTTTGCAAAAACGGATGGCTGATTTCGGAAAGAAACTTTCTTACATCATTCTTCTTATTTGCCTTCTGTTGTTTGTGATCGGTTTGTTACGAGGGGAGAAGCCGCTGAACATGCTGCTCATTTCGATCTCGCTGGCAGTAGCGGCTATACCGGAAGCATTACCTGCGCTGATAACCATTGCACTGGCCAGAGGCGCCAAAAGGCTGGTCAAACAAAATGCACTGGTCCGCAAACTCCCTGCTGTAGAAACACTGGGATCCGTGACCTTCATTTGTTCTGATAAGACGGGCACGCTTACGCAAAACAAAATGAAAGTAGTGCAGGAAGAAGCAGCTGAAACAAGTATTCAGTTCAGCAATGATATTTCAGTTTTTGAAAGTGCGATAGCGCTGAACCATGATGTAAGAGCAAAAGAAGATGGTACACTTATCGGTGATCCTACCGAGATAGCGTTGGTGGAGTATTTTACTGCAAAGCATAGTGCTGAAAAGCTGACCGGATTACGGCAACAATTACCCCGCGTGGCAGAGTTACCTTTTGATTCTGACAGGAAATGCATGACAACGGTCCATCGATACGGGGAAAAATTTTTAGTGATCTCGAAAGGGGCCGTTGAATCAGTTGTTTCAGGTTTAAAGGATGGCTCTGAGATAAAAGCAATTACCAGTAAGGCAAATGACTGGGCGGGTAATGGTATTCGTGTGATCGCTTTTGCCTATAGGATCATTGATGCATTGCCGGAGCCTTTCAGTTATGAACAGGTAGAAACGGGATTGACCTTTGCGGGATTAGCTGGCATGATAGACCCCCCGAGAGAAGAAGTAAAAACTGCTATAGAAGAGTGCAGAACGGCTGGCATCAAACCGGTCATGATCACGGGTGATCATCCCGCCACGGCTTCTGCCATTGCCCGGCAGATAGGGATACTTACGGATAAAGATATTGTCATTACGGGAAAGGAATTGCAGGCTACGCCATATGAGGATTTTGAAGAAAAAGCAGAGAAGATACGGGTGTATGCGAGGGTATCGCCTGAGCAGAAACTGAATATTGTGAAAGCATTGCAGCGTAAGGGGCATTTTGT
Organism: Chitinophagaceae bacterium; assembly: GCA_016787135.1. GTDB lineage: Bacteria > Bacteroidota > Bacteroidia > Chitinophagales > Chitinophagaceae > VBAT01. The sequence goes on from JAEUVK010000045.1 coordinate 54,583, forward strand.
ATCCATGACGGGTGATGGGGTCAATGACGCCCCGTCATTGAAATCGGCAAATATTGGTGTAGCGATGGGGATCAATGGTACTGATGTCAGCAAAGAAGCGGCACACATGATATTGCTGGATGATAATTTTGCCACTATTGTAAAGGCAGTTAAAGAAGGCCGCCGCATCTATGATAATATCCGCAAGTTTGTCAAATATATCATGACCTGCAATGGGGCGGAGATATGGACATTATTCCTGGCGCCGCTCATCGGGTTACCTATCCCGCTTTTGCCCATTCATATTTTATGGATCAACCTTGTTACTGACGGCCTGCCCGGTCTCGCATTAGCCAGTGAAAAAGAAGAGAAGGATATTATGAAAAGGCCGCCCAGGAAAACAAATGAAAGCCTTTTTGCAGATGGCATAGGTTTTCATATAGTATGGGTGGGTTTACTGATGGCAGGTATTACGTTGGGAGTACAGGCATGGGCTACCAGCAGCAACCTGGAACACTGGCAAACGATGGTCTTTACCGTATTGTCGCTGGCACAATTAGGCCATGTGCTGGCTATCCGGAGCGACAGGGAATTTCTATACCGGCAAGGAATTTTCAGCAACCTTCCGTTACTTGGGGCGGTAGCACTTACTTTTTTATTACAGATCGGCGTCATTTATTTACCCTTTGCCAACGAATTACTGAAAACACAGCCATTGTCACTGAATGAACTGCTGATCTGTATTGGCGCTTCTGCCATCCTTTTTCATGCAGTAGAATTGGAAAAATGGGTCAAAAGAGTAAGAAGGAAGTAAGAGGAAGGGCTATTTTCTCAACCAGGCTCTATGATCCGCCTGATTACAATCAAAATCAGATCGTTCCGTGACCAACATCAGGTCGCTCCGACCGGGGGAAAAGTAATTTTATAACCTAAACGATTGTTATGAAATTTGTCATTATCCCGACCGATTTCTCCCCGGCTGCTGCCAATGCCATGAACTACGGTGTAAAACTGGCCAAGGAAATTGAAGCGGCTATCATTTTATTTCACTCTTTTCAGATCCCCCTCACAGCTACTGAAGCTTCTGTAATGATGACGGAAGCAAGTATTGACCAAATGAAAAAGGATGCGGAATCAAGCCTCAACACATTAAAGGAAAAGATCGAAAAGGATCATACAGGCTCAGTGAAAATATTTACACAACTCAGGATCGGCAATACGGTGAATGAGCTTGAAGAATTCTGTAAGGAATTTAAACCATTTGCTATCGTTATGGGCTCTACCGGCCATTCTGCTATCGGAAGGGTTTTATTTGGCAGTACCACCTTACTGGCTATGCGTCACCTGAACTCTCCGATAATAGCCGTGCCCCCGGGAACTGAGTATAAAAGCATAAAAAAGATCGGACTTGCCTGCGATCTGAAACATGTATCTGATAGCATGCCAGCTTCATTTATAAAAGAAATAGCGGATGTGCTGCATGCGGAGCTCCACATCCTTCATGTTGATCACCTGAATCCCAGGTACGATCCTGAAAAGAATGAAGAGATATACAGGATACAATCCCTTTTCAGGGATATGAAACTTTCCTACCATTTCATTGATCATACTGATATGGAAGAAGGAATTAACGAGTTTGCCAGGGAAAATGACCTTGATCTTGTGATCACTATTCCCAAAAAGCATAGCCTTTTCGACAGCATCTTTCATAAAAGCGCTTCCAAACAGATATTGTTCAGGTCAAAGATCCCGGTTATGAGTATCCACGAACCCTGACAACTGGCTGGATCAGGCCAAAGCGGAGTTTGTAATGTCTTTTTTTAAACAAGTAAACTTCGTGTCATGAAAAAGATATTGGTGCCCACCGATTTTTCGCCGAATGCAGCGAAAGCTATTGACTACGCAGTACAAATATCCAAACTCAACCAGGCGACCATCTATATCATCCATGCCTGCGATCTGCTAGATACAACCTTTAAAGACAAACTGGAACTGAAAGAAGAATATAACAAACATATCACGGACGAGGCATTCACCAAGCTGGAGATGATCAGGCAAAGCATCGAAGACACAGAGGGAGTGCTGGTCAATACTCAATTATATAACGGGCCTGTAACGGATACTGTTTTGACCGCGGCCAAAGAGCATGGAGTTGACCTGGTAGTAATGGGGACACTAGGACATAGCGGCATAAAGGGAAGGATATTTGGCAGCAAGACGGCTTCGGTGATCGGAAGAACAGATATTCCTGTGATCGCCATCCCGCTGGAGTACGAATGGAGCGAACCAAAGAAGTTCTTACTGGCCATTAATCATGCTGCAGAAGCGGCGGGAATTGTTGATCCTGTATTCGACCTGGCAAGAATATTTAAAGCAGAAACGGAAGTTGCTATATTCACCTATGAGGATTTTTCAGTAGCTGTAGAATACCCGGAACATGCTAAAGAGATCGGTCGCATAGAGACTGCATTGAAGAACAGGTACAGTGATGTAACGATCCATCCTGAACATTTATCCGGTCAGCGGTTTGGCGAAACACTCGAGGAGTTCATTAAAGAAAAGGAAATAGACCTGCTGGCGATGATCACCCATAAACGAAATCTTGTCAGCAGTATCTTCAACCGGAGTATGACAAAGAGAATGGCCTATCACACCAGAGTGCCTTTGTTGGCCATTCCTGCCCGGTAAGGGAGTCCCGTAAGATTTCTGATCCGTGGAATATGCAAAACGGGTTGCTGGTAAAGCAACCCGTTTTCTTTTGAAAACTATTTTGTCTCGTTATTCCCCGGTATCTTTTTCAACGCTTCGGCCAGCCTGGCCCTTTCACGGGATATACGGCGTCCGCGGAAGAAAAGGTAAAGATTAAAGAATAACATGATGCCAAGATAGATACTGAATCCGCCGATCTTATAGCTGAGTATCTCCAGCATACTCCGGCTGTTATATATATCCGCCACTATTTCCATGATCAGTAATGCAAAACCAAGGTTCAGCAAATAAAAGCCTGTTTCAAAAAGCTTGTTGGTGGATAGGGCGATATCTGTTTTACCATGAAAGATATCCAGCATGAATGCTTTGCTGTTACGGAAAAGGGTATGGGCCACATACCAGGTCAGTATGATAACAACGGGCAGGTAGATAAAGTAAGCGAGGAGGTTTAAAGATGTGTTCATATATCTGAGTTTTTATTGTTTGAAAGAGGATGCCTGCGGCTGATCAGCAGGATGGTTGCCATATTAAAAAAATGGATCACGGCCAGTGTCAGCATGATCCTGCCTGTCATAGTGCCGATAGAGGATACCATCTCCTGCCAGGTATATATTGTGTCCCAGGTGCGGATCATGACCGCGGCATAGCCAAGGTTCAGCAGGTAATATCCTGTCAGTAATATCCTGTTGATGAAATCTGTCAGCTTTTCGTCTTCATGCAACAGCGGAAGTATGTACCGGCGGCCATTGCGGAAGAAGATCCATCCTACATGTACAGTGATCAGGTAGGTGAGCAACAGGTAAATGAGATAGGCGAAGGTGTTCATATCAGCAGTGTTGGATGTTCATAGTGCAACTACACAACAAAACTAATTGATATTATTGTATTTTCAATAATTTCTGAAAATAAAATTAATTTGACAATTGGTAAATAAATAGGCCGGCGAATTAAGGGGAATCATGTAGTGCAAGACCTTCTTATTTACCTAAACTTTTTTCAAAGAGGGGCTTAAAATTTCAGGAAAGAACATTATATCGCAAATTTAAATTGTTGTTCGTGTGTGATGATCAGTGAGCAGCAATCAGTTTACACATGACCCTTTATACGAATCCTAAACCCACGGAAACTATGGACCCGATCAACGAATTTTCACTGCACCCGAACCCTGCTAGCACGAAAGTGAATGTTATGGCCAAAAGACAGATCAGGGAGATCAGGATAGTGACGATAACAGGCCGGGAAGTATTGAGCCGGCCGGGCAGCAACGGTTATAGCGAAACGGTTCCTATCGGTATTTTACCCAAAGGGCTGTACCATGTCCAGGTCACTACTGATATCAGCACTTCCCGGGCATTGCTGTATAAAACAGAATGATCAGACCGGAACAATATCCAGTTCCCTGATCTGTTTTTTGTATGCTGCCGGCAATACGATGGATTTAAGGAACCAGTCCAGTTTTACTATGCGGCTAATTTTGTAAATAAAGAGAATAGGGGTGAGCCAGGAAAATTTTCCAAGCCCCAGTAACCGGCAGGCCAATGGAGGAACGACTAATTTTTGCGACTCTTTCAGCAGGAAGAAACGTATGAGGCCAAGATGTTTGCGGTATTGTTTGTAGAGGTCGGTCGTATAGTGGCTTTTGGCAAGATCATTTTGCAGGTGTTCATCCCGCATTGTGGTCCATTGTTCATAGTCTGCGGGTAGATCTTTCAATCCCATTCTTGTTCCCATCCGGTAAAACACATCGAACAGGTCTTCTTTCTCTTCATTCGTCATTTTCCTTTCCAGTAATTCAAAGGATGCCTGGGAATAATGGATCAGCATGAATAATACATCGCGGTAGGCCCAGTCGGGTATCTTGCTTTGCCGGCTGTTCTCCACCACTGTATGTATGGATGTGATCTTGCCAATAGCTGTATGGGCGTTACCTGTATTTGAGAAAACGATCTGCCGGGCATAACTAACTGTTGAAAACAATCTTCCCAGCGGGTCGGCGGGTAAACGTCCTGTGAAGTAAAGCCAGTCCACTGCTTTGTTCAATGCAAACTCGGCTGAGGCGCCTGCAAAAATGAAGAGAACAGTGTCTCCTTTGCCCCAGATCTTTCTCACGATGGATCCTTTATCAACAAAAAATTCCATGTGATAAATATAAAACATCGGCAGAAGAGAATTCCGCTAACTTTATTTTTGCTGACTGGTTCCACTAAAATTTAACAAAGAACTCATGCAAGCTATACAATGGGGCATCATTGGGTGTGGCGATGTGACCGAAGTGAAAAGCGGCCCGGCCTTCAATAAGGTCAGTAACTCTTCACTCGTGGCTGTCATGCGCAGAGATGCTGCCAAAGCAGAAGATTATGCCCGTCGCCATGGAGTGCCGAAATGGTATAGTGATGCATCAAAACTGATCCATGATCCTGACGTGAATGCTGTGTATGTGGCTACCCCGCCTTCATCACATGAAGAATATGCTATTGCTGCTTTACAGGCCGGAAAACCGGTGTATGTAGAAAAACCTATGTCTGTTGATACCGCTTCGGCCAAACGGATAGCAGAGGCAGCAAAAAAATATGGACAAAAACTAGTGGTAGCACATTATCGTCGGGCACAGCCATTGTTCAGTAAGATCAAACAACTGCTGGATGAAAAATTGATCGGCGATACCCGTTTTGCCCGGCTGGAGATATATAAAAAAATGCTGTTACCCGAGGAGCTTGTTCATCCCTCCCGGGGATGGCGGGTTAACAGGGAAATCGGGGGCGGTGGCATCTTTCATGACCTGGCGCCGCACCAGCTTGACTTGATGTATCATTTTTTTGGGGAGCCGATAAAGGTTGCCGGTGTTTCACAGAACCAGTCAAAGCAATATGATGCAGACGATATCGTGGCCGGGAATATTGTATTCCGCTCCGGTGTTGTGTTTAACGGGCTATGGTGTTTTACTGTTGCCAAAGAAGAAGAGCGGGACCACTGTGAGATCATTGGTGAAAGGGGAAAGATCGGTTTCAGTTTTTTTGATCACAAACCTGTAGAAGTGACTGTTGATGGTAAAACAGAAACACTGGTGTTTGATCCTTTGCCGCATGTGCAGCAACCTATGATCGAAAAGGTAGTCAACTTTTTTTTAGATAAAGGGCCGAATCCCTGTAGCGGAGAAGAGGGAGTGAATGTGATGCGGATGATAGACCAGTTTACTTCCCATTCCTAAATTCTATTTGTTTATGAGACCAGTAAGTTCATTTTTATTGTTATTCTTTTTGAGTGTACTGTTTTTTGCTTGTGGTGTCTCAAGGAAAGCTGTCAAAGAAGATATTGTTGTTAAAACACCTCGTGCCGAACGGGAATTCCGTGCAGCTTGGATCGCTACTGTAGCTAATATCAACTGGCCAAGCAAACCGGGATTAAGCACCGAACAGCAAAAACAGGAAGCGATCGCACTGCTCGATTTTTTACAGAAGAACAATTTCAATGCGGCGATCCTGCAGGTAAGACCGCAATGTGATGCGTTGTACAAAAGCGATCTGGAGCCCTGGTCCTATTATCTCACCGGCCAGCAGGGAAAAGCGCCGGAACCTTATTATGACCCACTGGAATTCTGGGTGGAAGAAGCGCATCAACGGGGGATCGAATTGCATGTATGGCTGAATCCTTACAGAGCCCATCACAAGGACGGGAAGGAGATAACCGATCAATCCATTGTAAAGAGAAGACCGGAGCTGGTAGTTTACCTGAAAGAAGGTTACTGGTGGTTAGATCCTTCGCAGCAGGGAACACAGGATCATTCAACAAATGTTGTGATGGACCTGGTGAACCGGTATGATATTGATGGCGTGCATTTCGATGATTATTTCTATCCTTATCCTTCCTATAATCTTGGGGCTGACTTTCCTGATTCAGCCAGCTGGGCTGCCTACAAAGCAAGCGGGGGGAAATTATCCCGGGGAGACTGGAGACGAAATAGCGTGAATGTATTCATTGAAAGGTTATACAGGGAGATCAAAGCCGCCAAGCCTCATGTGAAGTTTGGTTTAAGTCCCTTTGGTATGTGGCGGCCGGGTTATCCTGAATCCATTGCCGGGTTTGACCAGTATGATCAATTGTATGCCGATGCAAAGCTCTGGCTGAACAAAGGATGGATAGATTATTTCACGCCGCAATTGTACTGGCCGATCAACCGGATATCAGCCAGTTTCCCAGTATTACTTGGATGGTGGAGAGATGAGAACCTAAAGAAACGTCATCTCTGGCCGGGCATCAGCGTAGGCAGGGATACCAGCGCTAAAAATGTAACCGAGATACTCAGCCAGATCATGATCGACCGGGGTATGCTACCGGAAAGTAAAGGTGTGGTTCACTGGAGTATTTCATCCCTTACCAATAATCCCAATATGGTAAAAGGCATCGTGAGTGGGCCTTATCAAAAACAGGCATTGGTACCGGCGAGCCCCTGGTTGGATAAAACAGCACCCGCAAGCCCAATGGTGAAAACTACTCCTGAAGGCGACCAGATAAAACTAGAGTGGACAGATGCTGATGAAACTGACGTATTCCGCCGGGTGGTATATTATAAGTATGGCAATAGCTGGAACTATGTGATATTAAATCGTGCCAGCAGATCCTATCTTTTGAATAGGACATGGGGAGAAGGCAAAGAGAGAACCGTGTTGACCCATGTTGCCGTGACAACGGTGGACCGGTCGGGGAATGAAAGTACTTTTAAAACAATAAATATTCAGTAACCTTTTAACTGCTTTGTATGTTCATCGGGCATTATGCGATCGGTTTTTCCGGAAAACAAATTGACAAAGGACCTTCACTCGGTACTATGTTCATGGCAGTGCAATGGTTAGACCTTGTATGGCCTGTACTCGTACTCACTGGTGTAGAGAAAGTGAGTATTGATCCGGGTAATACCGTACTAACGCCATTGAATTTTGAATATTATCCCTGGTCGCACAGTATGCTGATGGCATGGGTATGGGGCGC
>JAEUVK010000095.1 GCA_016787135.1 Chitinophagaceae bacterium
AAACACAGGAAATATCTTCCGGTTGCCGGTAAGGTCCTGCAGGATATACCCGAACATCCATAGCCAGAGCATATTGGCAAACACATGCCAGATATCTGCATGCACAAACATATGTGTCAGGATGGTCCAGGGTTTTGCTGCTATCTTGCCGGTATCTGCCGGAAGGGTAAACCAGTTCAGCACAGTTTGCCTGAAAGACGCAACAGCCTGAGCTCCGTTTTCAAAACGGAGGTAAAATACCGCCTGTATAAAAGCAAAGGCTACAAAGATGACCAGGTTAATGGCTATCAGGGTAACGAGAGCATTATTGCCCTGCCCCAGTAACATGCGCCGCTTTTCTTTTTCGTAGTAAGGCATAGAGTATATCAGCAATATAAATTTACGCTAAGAGTTCAAAAGAGAAAAGGAATTAAGACGGGAAAGCAGGTTATTTAACGCCTTCCTTCTTGGGCCTCTTAAATTAGTACAACGTTCTCCGGTTGGTTTTGTTCCATATCAAGATGATAATAATGCCGGTTATGGCCCCTCCAAGATGGGCAAAATGCGCCACGGCATCACCGGCAGAATTGCGTATGGCCAGCCAAAGCTCAAGTGCTCCATACAAAATGACAAACCATTTGGCTTTCATGGGGATCATGAAATAAACATAGATCAGGCTGTTGGGAAATAAGTAACCAAAAGCGGCCAGGCATCCGAATATAGCCCCTGATGCCCCTACAGTAGGAACATTCACTTTAAAGTCCGCCGACCTGATCAGTTCGAGTTGTTCGCTTCCGGGCAATTGTCTGAATACTTCCATGACCGGCTTCATTTCCAGATACAATACACCAAGGTGCAGCAACCCTGCACCGACCCCGGTTATCAGGTAAAACTGTAAAAAACGTTTAGCTCCCCATTGATTTTCAAGCATACTGCCAAACATCCATAGTGCCAGCATATTGAACAGGATATGTTCAAAGCTGCCATGCAGGAACATATAAGTGATCAACTGGTAAGGCTGAAAATAAACGGAGTGAATATCATGCAGGGCAAATAAATTCTCGATCCGATATGGCTGGCTGCTGCCAAAAGTTACTTGTGCTACAAAAACCAGCGCATTGATGATCAGCAGATTTTTTATTACAGGCGGAAACCGGTTGGGCCTGTAATACTGGAAATTACTCATTGTGCAAATTTAACCGTTATTGATGGTACCTGTCTCCTCCTGGTGTATCATTTAACTATTCTTCAGTTTCAATTGCACTACATTTTCTATATGATGTGTATGCGGGAACATATCTACCGGCTGAATTTGGGTAACTGTATATTTTTCGCCAAGTAAATTAAGGTCCCTTGCCTGTGTAGCTGGGTTACAACTTACATAAACTACTACCGGTGCGCCTATATCCAATATTTTTCTGACCAGTTTTTCATGCATACCTGCTCTTGGCGGGTCGGTAATGATCACATCCGGACGGCCATGCGCTGCAAAGAAATCATCATCGCATATTTTAATGACATCGCCTGCATAGAATGCTGCATCTTCCAGGTCATTCATCGCTGCATTCTCTTTAGCATCCTCAATGGCTGCTTCGATCATTTCCACACCAATGATCTTTTTAGCTTTCTTGCTTACAAATATGCCGATGCTACCTGTACCGCAATAAAGATCATACACGATCTCTTTGCCGGTCAACTCTGCAAAATCCCTTGCGATCTTATACAACCGCTCCCCCTGGTAAGTATTGGTTTGAAAAAAAGATTTAGGCCCTATCTTGAACTGAAAGTCTTCTAATTTTTCTATTACATATCCCTTACCGGAATAAGTAACCGGCTCCAGGTCGTGCAGGCTGTCATTCTTTTTGGTATTGATGGTATAGACCAAAGTAGTAATAGAGGGTATTGTTTGCTGCAGGTGCTGAAGCAGGGGCAATAATTTCTCCGGTGAATCTTCCCCTGCTATCACATTCACCATTACTTCACCGGTCGTGCAAATGCGCAATTGCACATTTCTTAAAAATCCTGTATGACGGCGCACATCATAAAAAGATAAACCATTAGTGATTGCGTATTCCCGGATAGTATCCCGAACAGCATTGGATGGCTCCGGCTGCAGGTGACAATGCGTAATGTCCACTACTTTGTCAAAAAGACCTTTGGCATGAAAGCCGGCAGCATATACAGGATCTTCGTTGCCGTCCTTCCGGCGGTCTCCGCGGTCCTCTTTTTTAAAGTCGGCTTCGGGTACATAGCGATGAACGCCGAATGTATATTCCAGTTTATTCCGGTAATAGCGGTCTTCTCTGGCGCCGATGATCGGCATGATTTCCGGTAATGGTACTTTACCGATACGCTGCAAAGCATCCTGTACCTGTTGCTGCTTGAATTGAAGCTGCTGCTCATACGAAACAGTTTGCCACTGGCATCCCCCGCAGTCGCCGAAATGTGAACAGAACGGCGTTACTCTTTGCGGCGACAACTCATGAAATGTTACCGGGAAGCCCTCCGCCCAGTCCTTTTTGTTCTTGAATAAAAAAACATCGGCTACGTCGCCGGGAACGGTGCGCTCCACAAACACCACCTTACCATTCCAGCGGGCCAGTGACCGGCCTTCGGCTGCAAAGTCCTCTATCAATAGCTTTTCCAGTACCGTATTTTTCTTCTTTTTTCTCACGGCGCAAAGCTAAGTGTTTGGAGGTTTAAGGTTTAAGAGTTTAAAGTTTGTCATTAGAAATACAATTACAGGGGGGAACAGTCAAAAATCAGGCAGGTATAAGGCAACCAATCAGCAGGCAGTCAAGTCTTTTGCTCATACAAACTTTGAATGTTAAACCTTAAACTTTTTGAACCTTTTAAATATCTTTACCTGATATTCTGACTCATGAAAAGAATCCTGTTTTTACCCGCCATGCTGCTGGCGGTCACGGCTTTGGCACAGAATGGCTACGAGATAAAGGTCACGCTGAAGCCTTTC
>JAEUVK010000098.1 GCA_016787135.1 Chitinophagaceae bacterium
TACTTGTTGATCGGAGCTTAACCTGGAGATGTTTTCAGTGGGAGCGGGGGAAGAAATAAAGCAGTAGCCTAAACTACAAAATCTTATTCAACGGCTCATCCGGCCGTAGTGATTTTATTTTCGCCTGGAGGGGAGGGCCCATGGCCCGGAGGTTATTCCACCTTCGTTATCTTCAGCACATTCGTGGGCAGGTGCAGGTGTACCGGCGTACTGCCCGTACTTACAGCTATATCACCTGTTTTTAAAAATCCTCTTTCTTTCAGGATGTTCAGCTGGTCCTGGAAAATATCATCGAGGCTGATCTCTTCATCATAATGAAAGGCCCGTACACCCCAGCTCAGGCTCAGCTGGTTGACCAGCGACCGTTCTTTGGTAAATATGTATAAGGGCGATTTGGGGCGATAGCTGCTCAGCATAAAACCGGTATAGCCGCTTTGCGTCATACCTATCAATGCATCGGCATTACAGTCTTTGGCAAGGTTGCAGGCATTATAGCAGACAGCGTCACTGAGAAAAGAAGGAGAGTGGGGCTGCGGCTGCAGCATCTCTTCCAGGTTATAACGATAGTCTGTCTTTTCCACTTCTTCAATGATCTTGCACATGGTCTGTACCACCAGTGCAGGATGTTTGCCGGTGGCCGTTTCACCACTCAGCATCACGGCATCGGCGCCTTCGAGTACGGCATTGGCCACATCGGTGATCTCACTGCGGTTGGGTTTTACACGGTCTATCATACTTTCCATCATCTGCGTGGCCACTATTACCGGCTTGGCCCTATGGAGGGATTTGCGGATGAGTTGTTTTTGTATCAGTGGTACTTTTTCTACCGGCAATTCCACACCCAGGTCGCCGCGGGCCACCATGATGCCATCTGATTCGATGATGATATCCCTGATATTGTTCAGCGCTTCCGGCATTTCGATCTTGGCAATGATCTTGGTCTTGCTCTTATGTTTGTTCAGAATGGTCCTGAGCTGGGTAATATCCTCCACTCTTCTTACAAACGACAGGGCCACCCAGTCCAGTTGCTGGTGAATAATGAAATCAAGATCGGCCAGGTCCTTTTCTGTCAGCGCAGGCAGGGAGATCTTTGTATCAGGAAGGTTGATGCCTTTTTTGGAAGAGATGGTGCCGCCAAGAGTTACTTCTACCTGTACATCATTATTGGGCAATACCTGTTTTACTTTTACTTCCAGCTTGCCGTCATCGATCATGATGACGTTGCCGACCTTTACATCTTTATGCAATCCTTTGTAAGAAACATAGATCCTTTCTTTGGTGCCCACCACTTTTTCATTGGTGAACGTGAGTATATCACCGGCTGCAACGGGTAACGCATTGTTCTCGATCTCCCCAACCCGGAGTTTAGGCCCCTGCAGGTCGCCCAGTATGGCGATATTATAGGGTTCGTTCTTATTGATCCGGCGTATGAACTCAATGATCTTTGCTTTATCATCATGGGCGCCGTGTGAAAAATTAAGACGGAACACATTCACACCGGCCTGTACCAGTTCCAGGAGTTTTTCATACGTATCACAGGCAGGGCCTACCGTGGCTACGATCTTGGTGCGGTGATGGGTATGCAAAAGACCTGCATTCTTATCCATCTCTTTGTGAAAATACTTTTCAGCGTTTTTTGACATAGTGTTGTTGGTGGATTCTGGATTCTTGTTTCTTTATGATGCCAGTATCTTCACGATCTTCATCCATTCTTCACTGATACTGCCTTTATTCTTTACGGCTTTTTCCAGGGGTATATAATGCATCCTGTTATTCAATATACCGACAAATACATTGTGTTTGCCTTCCATCAGGCATTCCACAGCATGATAACCCATACGGCTGGCGATCAGCCTGTCGATACCGGTAGGTGATCCCCCGCGTTGTATATGCCCGAGTATCGCCACTCTTATTTCGGCTTTGGGCAGGTGTTCTTTTAATATTTTTTCCACTTCTACGGCGCCGCCGAATTCATCGCCTTCGGCCACTACTATCAGGTTCACTAATTTTTTGCGGCGTTCTTTTTCCTGCAGGGAGTGAATGATGTCTTTGATATTGGTTTTTCTTTCAGGGATAAGGATATTTTCAGCGCCGGTGGCAATACCGCTGTGCAGCGCAATATACCCCGCATCTCTTCCCATCACTTCGATGATGAAGATACGGTCGTGGGCATCCATCGTATCCCTGATCTTATCAATGGCCTGTATGGCAGTATTGACCGCTGTATCAAAACCAATGGTATAATCGCTTCCGTGAATGTCTTTATCTATGGTGCCGGCTATCCCGATGCAGGGAATATCATATTCCTGGCTGAATTTAACGGCGCCGCGGAATGAACCGTCGCCCCCGATGATCACCAGCCCGTCAATGCCCCTTTTCTTCAGGTTCTCATACGCTTTCCTGCGGCCTTCGGCTTCGTAGAATTCTTTACACCTTGCTGTTTTGAGTATAGTGCCGCCCCGTTGAATGATATTGGCGACCGACCGGCCTTCCATTTTAAAGATATCCTCATCAATAATACCCTGGTAGCCACGCATGATGCCATATACTTCCAGCCCATAATAAAGGCTGGTACGTACCACAGCCCTGATAGCTGCATTCATGCCGGGCGCATCACCTCCAGACGTAAGAACTCCGATCCGGGAAACTTTCTTTGTCATTTCTGTAATTCAAATAACGGTTTAACAATAAGACCTGCATGGCAAGCAGCGATCAAACGATCATTTTTCGGGAAGCCAAAAGTAACACTTTGTTCGTTAATGCGTGTTGGGATCACACATTATATATACTGCCCGGTACGAATAACTGTTCGGCTGTCAGTTTTTTGTGTAAAATCAACCGGGCTTCGGATAAAGATCAGGGATAGAAATGTTTTTTTGATGTATGACGGCGGCATATGCTGAACACCCGCCGAAGAGGATCGGTCATCAACCAACAATTGGTTGCAGGTATATTCATTACTGCAATAGCAGGCGCCATGTGTTTATACAGTAAACAAATTCATGCCGGTTATTTTTTGATGTATTACTTCACCTGTTTTTTCCCATGCGTTTCTGTTAACTTTAGCCATTCAAATTCTGAAACATGAAAAAGTTTTTTTTAATGCTGATCATTACCGGCTCGCTGACCATTCAGGCACAGATCAAATATCCCGACACAAAGAAACAGGAACTGACGGAAGACTATCACGGCACATTGGTAGAAGACCCTTATCGCTGGCTGGAAGACGATAACAGTGAGATGACAAAGAGCTGGGTGAAAGAACAGAATAAAGTGACCTTTGATTACCTCGCTTCGATACCCTTCAGGGATAAGGTCAAAAAAAGACTGGAAGCCCTGTGGAATTACCCGAAATATTCTTCTCCTTTCAAAAAGGCAGACTACTATTATTTTTTCAAAAATGATGGATTGCAAAACCAGTCCATACTTTATCGTCAGAAAGGATTGAGCGGTGAACCGGAGGAATTCTTAAACCCCAATACGCTCAATAAAGAAGGAATTGCTGCACTGGGCAGTATCAACTTCAGTAAGAGCGGAAAATACCTCGCTTATTCGATCGCTGTTGCCGGCAGCGACTGGCAGGAGATATTCGTGATGGAAACGGCAACTAAAAAGATCATCAGTGATAAAATAGAATGGACAAAATTCGGCGGCGCCAACTGGAATGGGGATGAAGGTTTTTATTACAGCGGTTATGATAAGCCGGATGAAAGATCAAAGCTGAGTCAGCAGAACCAGTTTCATAAAGTTTTTTATCATAAGATCGGCACAGTACAATCAGCCGATAAGTTGGTGTATGAAGATAAAAAACACCCGCTGCGCTATCATGGCGCCGGGCTGACAGAGGATCGCCGTTTTTTAATTCTGAATATATCCGAAGGAACAAGCGGCGCTGAAATATGGTACAGGGACATGAAGGAAGCGGCACAGCCATTCAGGTTATTGATCGCCGGGTTCAAAACAGAACCGGATGTAGTTGATAACAGCGGCGACAAATTACTGGTGCGCACCAATGATGATGCTCCTAACTATAAGGTGGTGCTGGTGGACCCTAAGAATCCTGACAAAAAGAACTGGAAAACGATCATTCCTGAACGGGACGAAGCGTTGCAGGGAGTATCAACCGGCGGCGGGTATTTATTTGCCAGCTACCTGAAGCATGCCTCTACAAGAGTGTACCAGTATGATTATAACGGTAAACTCATTCGTGAGATACAATTACCTGGTATTGGCTCTGCCAGCGGTTTTGGCGGGGAGAAAGAAGATAAAGAGTTCTTCTATTCTTATTCATCATTCAATACTCCCCCGGCTATTTACCGGTATGATATCGCCAGTGGCCAGTCATCGCTGTTCCGCGATACCAGGATATTGATGAACACAGAGAACTTTGTAACGGAACAGGTTTTCTTCAATAGTAAAGACGGTACCCTGGTACCTATGTTCCTTACTTATAAAAGAGGACTGGAACGTAATGGCAATAATCCTGTCCTGATCTACGGATACGGAGGTTTTAATATACCGGTGACTCCCGGTTTCAGTATCAGTAATGCGTTTTTTATTGAGCAGGGAGGCATCTATGCAGTGGTCAATCTTCGTGGAGGCAGTGAGTATGGCGAGAAATGGCATAAAGCAGGCATGCTGGAGAAAAAGCAGAATGTCTTCAATGACTTTATCAGCGCTGCAGAATTTTTGATCGAAAAGAAATATACCAGCAATCAGAAGATCGCTATCCGGGGTGGCAGCAATGGCGGCTTACTGGTCGGCGCAGCTATGACTCAGCGGCCTGATCTTTTCAAAGTAGCGTTACCGGCAGTGGGCGTTATGGATATGCTGCGTTTTCATAAGTTCACGGTAGGCTGGGGCTGGACGGTCGAATATGGCAATGCAGATACGGCATCGCAGTTTGGCTTCCTGTATAAGTATTCTCCTTATCACAATCTCAGGCAAGGGGTCAGTTACCCGGCAACATTGGTCACTACGGCTGATCATGATGACAGGGTAGTGCCCGCCCATTCTTTTAAGTTTGCGGCAAGATTACAGGAATACCATACCGGTGAAAACCCCGTATTGATCCGTATTGAGACCAACGCAGGTCATGGGGCCGGTAAACCTACCGGTAAGCAGATAGACGAGGCCGCCGATGTATGGAGTTTTGTGATGAAGAACCTGGGAATGACCTTTGAAGAGAATCCTGAAGCAGTATCAAAGCAACAGCAACCCGAAAGTAAACTGATGAAAGCAATGGACAAACGATCAGGCGATAATAAGGGGGATAAGAAACAGAAAGGATTTTAAGAATGATATCTCATACTTTGATAAGAATCCCTTTCCTGGAAAGGGATTTTTCATAATGCTATTGATCTGTTCATTAATTTACAAACATGAATGTACTTGTAACAGGCGCCAATGGCTTTCTCGGGTATTACCTCTGTGAGATGCTGCTGGCCAGGAACTACACGGTCATTGCAACAGGTAAAGGGGATTGCCGGCTGCCTTTTCATGATCAGACCGGGTTTATATATGAAACCATGGATTTTACCGATCCGTTTTCTGTGCATGATGTATTTGAAGAACATAAACCCGGCATTGTGATACATGCCGGGGCCATGAGCAAGCCTGATGAATGCGAACAGAACCAGTGGCAGGCTTACGTGGTCAATACCGAAGGCACAATCACCCTGTTGCTGAATGCGGAGGAACATAAGAGCACCTTTGTATTTGTTTCTACGGATTTTGTTTTTGATGGTGAAAAGGGAATGTATAAAGAAGATGACAGGCCCTCGCCTGTCAATTTTTATGGCAAAACAAAACTGGAAGCAGAAGAAGCCGTAAAAGAGTATGAACATAACTGGGCGATAGTCCGTACCGTCCTGGTATATGGTAAACCGCAAATGGGGCGAAACAATCTCCTGACTATTGTCAGAGATAAACTGGAAAAGGGTGAAACATATCATGTGGTGGATGACCAGGTGCGCACACCTACTTACGTGGAAGATCTTGCGGCCGGCATTATTGCTATTATTGAAAAAGAGGCATCAGGCATTTATCATTTGTCCGGTGAAGATGTACTGACCCCGTACCAAATGGCGATCAGAACGGCAACGCATCTTGATCTGGATGCATCATTGATCAGAAGGGCAACTGCCGCAGATTTTACACAGCCCGCCAAACGTCCGTCGAAAACCGGTTTTGTTATTGATAAGGCAAAAAAACGATTAGGGTTTCAGCCATTGTCATTTGCTGAAGGGTTGAAAAAGACATTCGGATAACGAAAAGACTAATGCTTTGCGTAGTTCTTTTCTCCTGCTAAAATGGCAATGCTAAGATTGTTTTCTCGGGGTGGTATCGGGCAATTGTATTTGCCACTTACGTAAGCACAGTATGGGTTGTACGCCTTATTAAAGTCAATGACGATCTTATCTCCGGTGATGTCGCCAAAAGTAAGATCGATATATCGTCCCGATGCATACGATTCTTCGCCTGAAGTAAGATCGGTAAAAGGGAGAAATAAATGATCTTTGTATTCTTCCACGGTCATCAGTTGCTGCGACTGGTAAATAGTAAGGGTAAGCGTTGTGTCGTGTATCGTAAAATGAATACTGCCATAAGCCCTGAAGACCTTTTTCATCGTTCCCGAGGTTTCCATGCTGAACCATTTCCCGTTCTTTTCTCTCTTAAATGTAGCCGTCACCCTGTAGGTCTCATTGACAGGAAAGAATTGCATCCTTTTTTTATCATCGCCGGTAACGACTTCGTGTTTTTCAACATAGGTATCAATATATGCCCTGATAGAGTCAATATAAGTATCCTGCCCGGAAGAGATGAACGAGGTCAGTAATAACAGTATAAGAAAAAAAGATTTCGTCATTTTGTAAAGATAAATCTGGTCAACGAACCGGCAAGTGTACTTCCGCCATCATACACCTGGCACTGCCGCCCCCATTGGTTTCAATTGTTGTAAGTGGTGAATGGATGATCTTATTGTAAGAACCCAGTTTTTCTTTTTGTCCGCCGGTGAGTGAGGCAAAAGCCTGCGAGGACATAATAAGCAGTTTTTCGCCCTGTTCATTTTCTACCTGCAGCATATTACCTGCGAAATGGTTCATCTGGTCAATACTTATATCAACGATCTCTTTGCCGGTTTTTTTTATTGTGTCAATGATCTTTGCTTTTTCGTTTTCGCTTCTGACAGTACTGAGGCAGATCACTGTATATTTATCCGCAACACACATCATCACGTTGGTATGATAAATGTCCTGGCCATTCCCGTCAGTGGCATGAAACAGGCAGGCCGAATATCCCATCTGTTTGCAGAAATCATTCAGTACTTTTTCATTTGTCCGCGGTGAAAGACAGGCATAAGCTATTTTATTATCCCTGTCCAGCACCATGCTGCCGGTACCTTCCAGGAATAGATCCTCTTTTTCGTAGATACTCAGATCGATCCTTTTCCGGATAGCAAATTTTTCAGCGACCTTATCGAGCACATGCTGTTTTCTCTCGGCTCTTCTGTTCACGGCGTACATGGGGTATAGCAATAAGCTGCCATCATCATGAAACGAGACCCAGTTGTTGGGAAAGATAGAGTCGGGTGTATAGGGTTCAGGTGTATCTTCCACCACTGTTACGTCCACACCGTTTTGCCGGAGTTTATCAGCAAATCCGTCAAATTCATTCAGCGCTTTATGTTGTGTGTCAGTATCAATACTTTTTACCTGGAAGGCGTTGTTTACGGCTGTTTCGGCGTTGTAGCCAAAATTCACAGGCCGTATCATCAGTATATGAGAAGTTGTTTGCATAAAAACTGGCCTCAGACCTCTTTTTATTCTATTTCATCTCTCAATAGCGGCATACTCATGCAATGAAATCCGCCCCTTGCCCTTGAAAGTTCTGCTGACGGCATGGTAATAAAAGTGTCTTCCATATCTTTTGGGTCTATTTCACCTGTTTCAAGCTTGGGTATCAGGTCATGTGCATGAATAATGGTAAAGCCGGCTTCTTTGAATGCTTCGATGGTCTTGTCATTCCTGTCATACCCAAGCACCACTCCTTCTTTCAGGGCGAGCAGGTTACAGGAGTCGGTCCATTGCTCACGGGCGTCAAACGGGAATTCATTATTGCCGGAATAAATAAATTTTACTTTGCCCTTTGTGCCAAGATCATTTTCGCTGATATCGGTCAGCAATTCTTCCAGGTTGTCGAAATACACGGGGCTTGACGGGTCTTTTTTCCTGAATTGGGTGATCTCGATTTTATCATCTTTTTTCTTTCCTTCCAGTATGCGCTGTACCGGGTCGGCATCTTCCTTTTTGATCGCTTTCTTGGAGAAGTTGCCGAGCATCACCCATACATTTCGTTTTACCTGGGTGAACACTGTGTCAATGTGCATGTAGTCTCTCTTTTTCGGGATTTTGATAACTGTGATCTTTTTGACGATATTCTTTTCAAATAAAATATTGATCACCTGGTGGGCAGCTTCCTGGGTGGTTCGTTCGCTCAGGCCTATCAATAAATGGTCTTTTGTTATTACCATGATGTCGCCACCTTCGAGTGTTGATTTCCGGTCATCGCCTTCTTTCGGCATCAGGAAATGGTGCGATGTTTCAGGTATCTCAATGATGTTATTCCTGGATGAAGCAAACATCGGGTGAGTGAAGAAGATGTATTTTACCAGCAAAGCTTCTCTTGTCCTTGCTTTCTTGGCAGGTTTGTTCAACAGTATATGATCATTAATGGTGATGCCTATGTCTCTTGTAAAAATCAGGTTGGGCACCGGCGGGAAGATCATTTCTTTATCATTCATGGAGCCGCTGATAAAGACCTTTGCCAGCTTTACGGGCAGCAGGGATGCCAGTTCATTTTGTGTTTTGTAGGTACAATTCTCAATAGCACATACGGAAGCGATCAGTTTTAATTTTATCTCATGGTCTTCCAGTATCTCTGCCAGTAGCCATTCCAATTCTACTACTTTTTCTGAACGGAAAAAGTCGGGATGTCCCGGTTTGTAAAAACTGAATTCTCTTTCGGGATCATCTGCATCAGCAAGATGCCCTTTTATTTTACCCGGGTCGAGAAAATAAAGCAACAGTTTTGTATAAAAGTCATATTCCTTTCTGCGTATCGTATCCAGGTGTACGATATCTTCAAACAGCCAGTCCTGTGCTTTTGAGGGCACTACTTTTCCAAGTCCGCTGTCAGGACTGTGTACTAACAATCTCTTCAGAGTACCTATTTCAGATGTAACGGATATTTTAGTATCGTTTTTTGGCATAGTAATATCTTTTCTAATGATCAGGTATGAGAGGCTGCCCGCTTCTGTGGTTGCAGTCAGTCAATAAGTCAATCTGGAATATAAAAATTGGCCGGAAGCATTTCGGCAAACTTATTAATGCGGATCATGTGTAATGGGTAGCGCATACCATCTGCAATCGTATGGCAAAGGTAGGGAAAAGGGGCAATTGAGAGGTTAAGCAATGAATAGTCATGCGATACCACATGCCGCCCGGCTATAAGGGTTAGCGGTAGATCGGGTTGCCGTCAGATAAACTTACTCGTGTGCCGCCAGTAACGGAACCGTGCTTTGGTAAGCCAGTTTTTCTGTGTGACTTCCTCCCAGTATGCGGTCCATGAATGAGCGGTTCCTGGGAATGATCACCATCAGGTCAATACTCTTGTCTTTTGTGAATTGATCTATGGCATCAAAGAAATCATTCATCCCGATAAAATAGAATTCAGGGTTAAAGCCATTGAACAGTTTCTGCATTTTGACCTTTTCGGCCACGTACTCATCGGTCAGGGCCACATAGTGTTCGCTGTCAACATTCACAATATGGAGGTTTGCATTGAACAATTCCAGTACAGCTTTAATAGAGAGTATTGGGGTGGTACTTTCGACATCCTTAAAATCAGAGGCAAGTGCAATATTCCTGACACCATTGTAGGAGGAAACAGGAGGGATGATCATGACCGGACATATATTTTGTTCAGCCATTCTAATGGTATTGCTGGTGCTGCCGAAAAGTTGCTTTTTATCTTCTTTGTCTGTTATCCCCATTACGATCAGTTCTGCACTTTTCTGGTATGCCAGTCGTCCCAGGGAGTCTATCAGGTCTTCTCCCAGTTCTTTCACACATTCAATATTGTTAGCTACGCCTTTCTGCAGCATTTCCTTCTTCAGGTTCTCCAGATAGACGCCGGATGATTCTGCTTCTTCTTCAGCGGCGAACATATTATAGAGGATCACATGCACATCCGGTTTGCCGCTCAGCATAGCAGCGGCATATCGTACAGCATTCAGAGAGGTTTCGGAAAAATCAACAGGAATGATGATGTCTTTCATCGGGATTCTGCTTTTGCTTTGGTTGGTGATAAACAAAGAAACTGAAAAATCAGCAATATTGTCAAAGTCATTCCAGCGCAAAATCCACGGCAGCTTCGGCATGGATGCGTGTAGTATCAAAGACCGGCACCCTGACGTCCTGCTGCTGTATAAGCAGGGGGATCTCGGTACAGCCAAGTATAATGCCTTCCGCACCTTCTTTGATCAATGAATCGATAATGGTTAAGTAACGCTGACGGGTTTCATTTTTAAGGATACCCCTGCCCAGCTCCTCAAAGATCGTCTCATGAAGGAATTGGCGGTCATCAGACCCGGGAATAATGGTTTCAATGCCTTGTGCGGCAAGTTTAGAAGTGAAGAAATCCCGTTCCATAGTAAACTTTGTTCCCAGTAATCCTGCTTTTTTCAGCTGTTGTTTCCTGATGACCGTGGCTGTGGCAGACGCAATATGTATGAGTGGCAGGTTTATCCTTTCTTCGATCCTGCCGGCAATAAGATGCATAGTATTGGCACAAAGAAGAATGGCATCCGCACCGCTTTCTTTCAAATGTAAGCAAGCCTTTGAAAGCATTGTAAATGTGCTGTCCCAGTCATCGGCATCATTATTTCGTTTAATGTCGGCATAATTAAATGAGTAAATGATGCATTCGGCAAAGTTCAGTCCGCCAAGTCGTTTATTAATTCCTTCATTGATCAGTTTGTAATAATCAGCGGTAGAGACCCAGCTGATACCACCGATAAGGCCAAGTATTTTCATATCAGTTGCTTTATCCTGTCATTATTTTTGCTCACAGCAACCAATGAAGTTAACCATTTAATTTTTATTGGCTATTTTCATTATAATGAAAAATCGGTTATGAAACGAATGTTACTGCCAGGGTTGCTCCTTTTATCTATATATGATTGTTTATTGGCGCAGGAAGTGATACCGTTGTATGATAAAATACCCAACAGCAAGCCTTCGCCTGATAAGGAAGAACGTGTAACAACAGATAATATTCTCAGGATAAGCAAGGTGTCTGTTCCTGCATTGACAATGTATGTTCCTCCTGTACGTAATGATAAAAAAGCCGCCATCATTATTTGCCCGGGTGGCGGATATGCCAGATTAGCGGCCAGTCACGAAGGGTCAGATGTAGCAAAAGTTTTTACTGAATGGGGTATAACGGCTTTTGTATTAAAGTACCGCCTGCCGGATGATACGATCATGGAAGATAGATCTATTGGCCCGTTGCAGGATGCGCAAAGGGCATTGCAGATAGTAAGGGAGAATGCAGCCAGATGGAATATTGATCCGGGCAGGATCGGTATTATGGGTTTTTCGGCCGGCGGACACCTCGCTGCAACCGCATCGACCCATTTTAATAAACCGGTTATCGGGAACCAGAGTAATATTTCTTTGCGGCCGGATTTTTCTATACTTATTTACCCCGTTATCACCTTTACCGACAGCCTGACCCATATGGGAAGCCGGAATAACCTTATTGGTAAAGCAGCTTCTCCGGAAAAGATAATTGAATACTCCAATGAAATGCAGGTGACTTCCGGGACGCCTCCGGCTTTCCTTGTTCATGCCGGGGACGACAGAACGGTGAAAGTTCACAATAGTATCAGGTACTATGAAGCACTGCTGAAAAATAATGTTCCGGCTGAGTTGCATCTTTATCCCGGGGGAGGCCATGGATTTGGTATGAATAATAAAACCACCGGTGATAAATGGATGGAACGGCTGAAGAACTGGCTGCAGAGCAATGCTCTTTTATGACAGAAGAATGCTTAAACAGTGAAAGCGGCTGAGAGTGTACATCCCTTACCCGTTGCTGAGTCAATATTCAAATTTCCTTTGTAATGCTCCAGCCTGCTTTGAATATTGCGCAGACCCAGACCGTTTTTAATACGACCGGGATCGAACCCTTTGCCGTCATCTTTCACTTTTATAAAGAATTTTTCATTTTTCATGCCGAACACTATCTCTACTTTTTTGGCATCAGCATATTTAATGATGTTATTCAGTTGTTCCTGTACTACCCGGTAGGCCAATAGTTTTTGTTCTTCACACAATTTTTCTTCCGTTAACAGGCCCAGGTCAAAAATGAACCTGATATCCTTTGCACGGTTGATGTCAGATGCCAGCTTTTCCAGTGCATCTTTCAGGGAGGTTTTGGCAAAAGAAGGCGGTTTAATAGTGGCAGACAGTTGCCTGATCTCCATGATGGCATCAGCTATCAGTTTGCTTGTTTCGGGTAACAAGACCGGCACAGATGACGGACGGTGATTCATTTCGCCGATATAGAGTTTTACGACGGATAATATCTGGCAAACATTATCATGCAGTTCTTCCGCCCACCTGTTCCGTTCATTTTCCTGTGCCCGGATGATGGATGCCGTTAATTCACGTTTATGGTTTAATTGCTGTTCATATTGTTCTGCCTGCAGGTTGCGGAGTTCACTTATGTCCAGTATCGTGCCGATCAGCCTTACCGGTTTTTCTGTAGCCAGGTTGCGCAATACATAAATACTGCTGAGGGCTGAATAATATTTGTTGTCAGAACCCAGAAGCCGGTATTCTGTCTGCCAGATAGTTTTGCCTGATGATACGATGTCATCATATTCTTTTACCAGTCTTGCAGTATCTTCCGGGTGGATCCTTTTTTGAAAACCCGGCCAGAAGTCTTCGATCATATCCGCAGACGCTGGAAAGAAGAACTTCATTTTGTTATTTATCTGCACGGTCATTTTTTCGAGGTCGCAATCAAATATACCTTCCCTGGCTGTTTCGTTGAGCGCCAGGAATTTTTTTTCAAGGCTGTCTTTTTGCAGGAAAGAATTGGCCAGGTTGCGGTAAGACCTGCGGCCAAGATAAAAAAGCACTGATCCTGACAACGCAACAAACAATATACCTTTGAATTGTTGTATTTGTTCCAGCCTGCGGGGATTGTTGCCGGCAATTTTTATGGCAAGGGAATCACTTAGTAATATCCAAAGGATGCTGATAAGAAGGTAGGCGCCTGTAAGCCCGATGACCGGGATGATCCAGTTTGTTTGTGGTTTTGGATCTGGATGGGCAGGTGAATTTTCCATGGGTATTAAATTTCGCGTGAAAAATAATAATGACACCGGGTGTGTAGAATGACAACCATGCAGGAAGAGCTTGATTTAAGTCATATTTGCTGAATAATTAAGCAGTAACTCTTAATCATTTTTTTCCTGGTAATTGTTAATTAAAACTGATATCATTATGCGTAGTGTTTCTGAAATATGGATATACCCGGTAAAATCACTTGGCGGTATCAGGGTGCCATCTTCCCGGGTTTTACCCAAGGGGCTTGAATATGACAGGAGGTGGATGCTGATCGGCGAACAGGGTCATTTTATGACACAAAGGGCCAGTCCGGAAATGGCTCTTTTTAAATTATCATACCATTCAACCGCTTTTTCAATACACTACTCCGGTGAATCAATCATACTTCCATTTACATCCTCCGGTGCTTCTTTAACGGCACAGGTATGGGATGATAAAGTAGTAGTAAATGAAGTAAGTCGTCAGCACAGCGAATGGTTTTCGGAAAGACTGGGAATAAAATGCAAACTGGTTTCTTTTCCTGAAAGTAATGCGAGGCCTGTTGATATGAACTATGCGGTCAGTAATGACCAGGTAAGCCTGGCAGATGCGTACCCGTTGCTGATCATCGGGCAAAGTTCATTGGATGATCTCAACCAAAGACTAAGAACGCCATTGCCGATGAATCGTTTCCGGCCGAATATCGTTTTTACAGGAGGCGAACCTTTTGAAGAGGACGGGTGGGGTCATTTTCGTATCGGGCAAAACCGCTTTGCCGCTGTAAAGCCCTGTTCAAGATGTGCGCTCACTACGGTTGACCAGGAAACAGGTACAAAAGGTACGGAACCATTGACAACGCTGGCTACTTACCGGAAAAGAGATAATAAAATATTTTTCGGCCAGAACCTGATCCCTCTTAATTGTGATATACTGCGTGAAGGGGACGAGATCCTGGCTGGCAAATAAAATGGCCTGTATTCTCTTTAGCCCTTTTTGGGTATATGGAATTTAGAGACCCATGAAGGGTCAATGCTGCCGGGCGTATTGATATCTGCCCCCGGGTGTTGCTCAAGGTCAACGGTCAGCAGGTAGATATTACCCGGATCGTCTTTGAACGTTGTTTTTTCCCAGAGAAACGTACAGGAGTGCTGCCCTTTCAATTCATTTTCAGGAATTGGCCTGCTGTTGACAGAACCGCCCCTGTTGGTGCGGTAAGTTCCTTTCTCGGCTTTGGTAATGAAAATATTCTGCCCCTTTGCATCTTTGGTAAACTCTACTGTTCCTTCCACATATGTCCATGCTTCATTCATCATACCATAGGTATTGGCCTGCACATACAACTGGAATTCAAACCGGTTATTTTTTTTGAACCTGAATTTTACCAGCATTCCTCCACCGCTTGTATATGTATTGTAATTGGGGCCGGAAGTGGTATTTACATAGCCCACCGTTGAAACGGTTGAAATGGTCCAATGGGTGGTATCGTCCGTTATTACTTCTGCCGGTACTGTATTGATGACAGCCGGTGTGGTGGATGCTTTTGCTTTGGAGGCCTGGCTATAGCTACAGGCAGACACTGTGATGCCTAAAAGGAGAAAAAGGATTTTCATGATTAAGGTTTTAATGAAGTACGAAGCTATGATCGCAGGCGGTGAAAGGAAATGGAAATAGAATTGAATTGGTGAGATGGACGGATGAGTTGATAAATGGGAGGAAGGGACGGATACATTTCTTTAAAGGAACTGTACGCCTCACAAATTCTGCACACCCGCGGCCATCACTGTATGAACTTGTTAAAAGATCGGTACATTTAATACACCATTAACCGGTTCATTTACCTTAAAACCTGTTTCTATGCCATTCTTTGACTTTCACATTCACCCGGTATTAAAATCGCAGTTCAGCGAAAAGACAGCTACCACAGAAAAATTCAGTCCGTGGGAAAAAGTGCGTCGCCAGGATATCCCTTTTATGATCAAATGGTGCACAGAGTTTGAATATATTCTCGAATCGCAGGCCAACTTGTCGCAGCTGGTAGTAAATGACTGTAACCTGATATGTGCCGTTCTTTATATAGCAGAACCCGGTATGATCGATAACGGCCTGATCAAAAGCGCTGCCAAAGGGAAATTGAAGCGTTACCTGCAACAGCCAAGGATAGATGCGATCCTTAGCGGTAACCCTTATGAACTCTTATTGAATGATGACCTGAATACGCTTACTGATGGGGCGCAGTTCGGGGTGACGGACAGGAAAGTAAAGATCATTACCAGCCGTGATCAATATGATGAAAATGACAGCAGGACCATTCATGTAGTATTTACCGTTGAAGGATGTCATTCACTTTGCAGCAGGCTCAGGAATTATATGAAGGAAACTATCCTGCAGAACCTCGATGATCTTCGCAGCCGGGTACCACTGATCTCGGTGAACCCGACACATATGGAGCAGTCCACGGTGTGCAATCATGCGTTTGCAATGCCTTATATGAATGATGAAATATTCAAACCAACGGGAAACAGGATATCCAACGACGGGATTGATATTATCAGTCATTGTTATGAAAATGATATTCTCATAGATGTCAAGCATATGAGCCTTGCGGCAAGACTTCATTTATACGAGTTAAGAAATTTCGGGCGGTTTGGGGCAAATGTTGCTCCGCTTGTTTGTACACATGCAGGCTTTGCCGGTATTTCTATAGAGGATATCCCGGATTATATCGGTGATTATAACAGGCCTTCCGGAAAGAAATACACAAAGATCCAGTTGGGTAAACCTGTGAAGTATGGAGGCAATTTTGCGAGGCCGTCATTCAACCCTTCCAGCATTAACCTGTATGATGAAGATATAATGACCATACTGGATTCCGGGGGAATGATCGGTCTTTCCCTTGATAAAAGGATTCTTGGCTACCAGCCATATGAAGAGAATTCGGAGTATGCATACCCGATCGAAGAAGAATATGTTTCTTACAAAGAAGAAAGCCTGTTCATACCGGCAGCAGAAGGTGCTGAAGTGGGCAATGCTATTGCCGATGGTTTCTGCATTACCTGGGATGAAGTGAAAGAAGGGGGTATTGTCAACTCAAGTGTATCCTTTCAGCACCTGCGGCATTTTATGGCGCATGTATTGCATGTGATCGTGTTGTCAGGCGATAATGCTATGCAGGCGCTGAAGCAATTATGTATTGGGTCTGATTTTGACGGCCTCATCAACCCGGTCTGGTGCTGCGAGACCACTGATGAGATATATCATTTTAAACAGGATTTTGAAGATCATTTCAAAATGTTTGCAGAGCAAAGTGAGGTCAGGTTGCCGGCCGGGTTCGATGTAAAAACTTTTTCGGAAGACCTGTTTTTTAAAAACGGGAGAGACTTTGTCCTGCAACGGCTGGACATACTGAACCAATAACCTGGGTTTCGTTACGGGATTTACAGGTGTTTCTCCCTTCGTTACATTTGCAGCGTGAGAAAACATCTTTGTTATTTCCTGTTTTTTTATTCTGCAGGTATCTGTGCCCAGCCAGATACCGTTCAAAAGACAATTCCGGGAAGAAAGAATAGTATTGAGCAGCAGCAAAAGCCTTATGTGATACTGATATCAGCAGATGGTTTCAGGTATGATTATGCAGAGAAACATGGGGCAAATAACCTGATCGCATTTGGAAAACAAGGAGTAAAAGCGGAGTACATGCTCCCTTCGTATCCGGCACTTACTTTCCCTAATCACTACAGTATTGCAACAGGTATGTATCCGTCCCATCACGGGCTGGCAAGCAATTATTTTTACTCACCGCGGAGAAAACAGTTTTTTTCTATGAAGAAGGAAGAAACGGTGACAGACGGAAGCTGGTATGGCGGAATCCCTCTCTGGGTATTGGCTGAACAGCAGCAAATGTTGTCTGCCAGTTTTTACTGGGTAGGTACTGAAGCGGCTATAAAAGGAATTCATCCTGCTTACTATTACCATTATAACGAGGACATTCCTGTTGACAGGCGGATACAGACAGTGGTGAACTGGCTGCAATTACCCCCTGAACGACGCCCGCATTTAATTACTTTTTATGTATCACAGGTAGATGATGCGGGGCATGATTACGGACCCGATGCTGCGGCAACCACCGTAGCCGTTAAATGGGTGGATTCGGTGGTTCAAAAATTGTATGATGCAGTAGTATCCACAGGTTTGCCGGTCAATTTTATATTTACAGCAGACCACGGTATGACAAGGATAGATAACATCAATACATTACCTATGCCCCCGGCGGTTGATACGGCTAAATTTTTTATTCCCCGGGGATTTGAAATGGTAGAGTTGTATGCAAAAAATAAAAGGGATATTAAACCAACTTACCGGAAATTAAAAAAACAAGAAAAGGGATTTACAGCATACCTTAAAGCCCGTCTGCCAAAGCATTTACATTACGGAGTAAAGGATGATAAGATGAAGGTGATCGGTGATATCCTGCTGATACCCGACTGGCCGAACACATTTAATTTCTCTGTAACACGGCCCGATCCCGGCGCTCATGGTTTCGATCCGGTACTTGTAAAAGATATGCGCACTGTTTTCTATGCCTGGGGGCCGGGTGTGAAAAACGGAATAGTGGTTCCTCCTTTTGAAAATGTAAATATCTATCCTGTTATTGCCAGGTTACTCGGTCTTTCATACAGCCATAAGATAGACGGGAACGCTGAACTGGCTGACAGGATAGTAAAATAAGCTGGTGATCTCCGCGTAAAATTCCGTCAATGATGTCTTATACACTATGTTTCCGGTAGAGTAATGGGGTAGTAAGCCAATAGTTTTTATGTAATGGTCAATAGGTGTTTTTATTTACACCGGTTCGTTGAAGATGTTTTTTTTCGTGGAAATTAATTGTGCTCTGTAATGCAGACAGGGCAAGTGTTTCAGGCTGTCAGTGTTTTATATATTATTCGTAAAATGTGCAGTTGATAATTCTCAAATAATGAAATTTCACCCGTAAATAAAGCAGTTATTACTTGCACAATTTACGATGCAGTCCTATGTTTGTGCCCGCAATGATTGATGAACGTATCACTGATTGCACAATTAATCCCGAATACCTGAAATACCCTTTATGAAAACACTTTTACTCGTAGTATCCTTTTCTCTTTTCCTTTTCAGTTCAGCCAGCAGCCAGTCATGTACTCCGCAGGGTAACCAGACTTCTTATGGTACCAATAATGTATGGAGAGGTTATGTATATAATAATGCAGATCTGACCAGCTATAAAGGGTACGTAACGAAAGGAACATCTTCAAACCCCAATTTTGATGAGAACTTCGGTGGTGATAACGTAAGTTATACAACTAACGGGTGCCCGGTTGAGACCAGCACCTTCAGCGTTCGTTATAAACTGACAAAATCGTTCTCCAATGGAGTATATGAATTTACGGTAGGCGGTGATGATGGTTTCAGGCTCAGCCTGGATGGGGGCAGTACGTGGGTGATCAATCGTTGGTATGATCAGTCTTACACGATTTCTAATTATACAGTTCAACTGAACGGCTCTTATAATATGGTGCTGGAATTTTATGAGAATGGCGGGGCTAACCGTATCTCTTTCGCTGTTACTTCCTCTTGTACAGGTCTGGAGAATACAGCTACTTACGGCACCGGTAATGTATGGAGAGGCTATGTGTATGACGGTACTAATTTTGATACCTACAGGGGTATGATCCAGGCAGGTGCCAATAGCAATCCTGCTTTTGATCAGAACTTTGGCGGCAGTAATACTACATTTTCTACCAGCGGATGCAGCAGCGTATCAACAGAGACATTCAGTGTAAGGTATCGTCTATCAAGGACATTTACTGCGGGCAACTATACATTCTTTGTGGGCGGTGATGATGGCTACAGGCTTAGCCTCAACGGTGGCAGCACATGGGTGATCAATAAATGGAATGATCAGTCATATAATGTAAGTTCATATGCAGTGACGCTTACTGCGGGCACTTATAACCTGGTGCTGGAGTATTATGAGAACAGCGGAGATAACCGGATCAACTTTTTTGTCGAAGGATTAAGTGTACTGCCTGTCCGCCTGGTCAGTTTCAGCGGTAATGTACAGAACAGTAAAAATGTGCTTGACTGGAAAATAGCAGGGGGCAGCAACCCTGATCATTTTGAAGTTGAAAAGAGTGTTGACGGGGCTAATTTCCAGGTAATAGGCAGGATCAATGCAGCCGCAGGTAATACACAGACTGATATGACATTCTCCTATACAGATGCTTCAGCCATGAATGGGAAATCCTATTACCGGTTAAAAATGACAGATCTTACAGGCACTGTAACTTATTCCGGCGTGATTATCCTTTCCAATGCCGCTTCAAAAGAGGAAGGGTTGAATGTTTTCCCGACCATACTGACCGGTACCAATGTTTCTATATACACGGGAAAAAAGATCAGCCAGGCTATCGTCGCTGTGGTGGATATAAAAGGGAACGTGATCGGTAAAACCGTGATCGGTAAATTGAATGCAGGGCAAACGGTAAGTTTCTCTACCAGTAATTATTCACTGCCGAAGGGGATCTACTTTATCAGGGTGACTGATAACTATGAACCGGTGGATACAAAGAGGATCGTCGTTATGTAGTATAGTCTGGACCAACTAATAGCAAAAAGTGTTCCTCCGCAGAGGAACACTTTTTTATTGAAGAATACCTTACCGGTATTTATTTGATCTTCAGAACAGGCTTTAATTTATACTCACCCGTACCGGTTTGTAAAATGGAAAGCGCCGCATCAAAGTCAATGACCAGGGAATCAAGGGAAGCATTCAGTTGCTTATTCAGCTTTATTTTCAGGCCCGACTCACTTCCGCTCGGAATGGTCAATGGATAGAGCGTGTTGCCGATCATGATGCTGTTGTCACTGCCAAGAACAAAACGAACCTCTTTCAGTGTTCCTGTGGGTATAATTCCTTGTGCAAGTAAAGTGTCAATTCCGTTTTGCAGTTCAAGAAGGTTATAGACACCTGTATTTGTATTCAGCCTGACCCATCCGGCAGAGTCGTCATGGATGTTCACTCTCACTTCCCGTATATCTACATTTACCTCTGTAGCGTTAAAAGGGTTGTCAGTAAGGCGGATCTTCAGGTTGGTTGTGCCTGAACTTTTCTCTTTTTGACAGCCAAAGAATACGGCGGCGAGTAAGAAAAGCATCAATAACAGCGGATAGCTCCTGTATTTCATTTTTTCAGTTTCGTAAGCAGCTGAAAAAATTGTGCCAGTCATTATCTGGTCGTAATAATGTGGGAAAAAATGAGGTTGCTGAACAACGGTATAATAAAAAAAACCGGCATCTGAGCCGGTTTAAATTCATTTAAGCAAAGCGTCGTTATCAGGAACGGAAATAGGCCCACACAGATATCAACGCTGTCAGAAGAAATACGCTGGCTACAACAAGAGTCGCCTGTACCTTTTCATCCTTCAATAATGTGTTGATTTTTTTCATGCACAAAAGTTTTTAGAGTTTCGGAAAAAAATAATTCATAGTATCCAGTCGGATACGGAGTTTCGAAAACAGACTTTCTTTTGTGATTTTTACAGAGGGATCGGGTAGGTGAGGCAAAACTATACAATAATAGTGTGCCAGTCAAGTTTCCGCTGCCTGATTTTTTTCATTTGAGCAGCCTGGCCGGTATTTTCACCCTGTTTACTGGAAAAGGGATAACTGCCGGGTTGCAGACGGGTTGTTTTTTCGTGTTTTTACGATAGCCGGAACCTTGTTGTCATCGATCTGAAAGACCGGGGTTTCATGGTACCGGGAGGCGACAATGACCTGGGTAGTACCGGCATGCTGGTTAAACAGCTGCTGTACCAGGTCAGGTGAGTTGTTGTTCTTTGATAAATGGGAAAGGAAGATATGACTTAGGTGTGCCCCGCGATGCTTAATAAAAAGATCCAGCGCCTGTGTATTGGATAAATGACCTTTATTGCTGCTGATTCTTTTTTTCAGATGGGCAGGATAATTCCCTTTTGCCAGCATGTTCTCGCAATAATTCGCTTCAAGGAAAGCTGCATGGCATTGAGGAAAATATTTCTTCATATTCCTGCACGCATAACCTATATCGGTAAATACGCCAATATTCAGCTTATTAAAGGAAATGACAAAGCTATAGGGATCTGCCGCATCATGTGATTTCGGGAAAGGCTTAACGGATAACCGGCCGGCCATGATAGTCTTATCAGGCTGAAAATTTTTTATCAGATGGTTCTGCACGGGTATATTGCTGTTTTTGAGTGTGGCCTCTGTGATATATACAGGCAACTGGTATTTTTTACTAAGAGCAGGAATGCCGGTTATGTGATCGATATGTTCATGAGAAACAAAAATGGCCTTCACCAAAGATAGGGACAAGCCAAGCCTTTTCATCCTTCTTTCCGTTTCGCGGCAGGAGATGCCGGCATCGATCAATACCGCTTCGGTATCGTTGCCGATGTAATAGCAATTGCCGTTGCTCCCGGAATTCAGCGAGGTGACAAATAAAGACATACTGCTCAAAAATACACTATCGCCGGCAACAGGGATCCGATAAAGATATTTTCATACGGCCGGAGCTCAAACAGGTAATAAAAATTGCGATATTTGAACTGCTTTCGCTTATAACTATTCAGGAAGATAGTATGCACAAGAAAAAAGTACTTTGTTTCGGAGAATTATTGTTTCGTATATCGCCCGCTTCCGGTGAAGATACGGCTGAGAAGAACCCGATGCTGTTGTATGTGGGTGGTGCGGAAGCCAATGTGGCTACGGCACTTGCAGGGTGGGATGTGCCTGTAAAATATTTTACGGCACTGCCGGATAATTTTATGAGCCGGCACGTAATTGACTACCTGGAATATAAAGGTATATATACCTCTTCCATTTTGTTTTCCGGTAACAGGATCGGGGTGTATTATCTTGAAAGGGGCGCTGACCTGAAAGGAAGCATGGTGTATGACCGTGAGCATTCTTCTTTTTCTGAACTGAAAAGAGGAGTGGTGGACTGGGATAAAGTTTTGAGAGATGTGGAATGGTTCAACCTGACAGCGATCAGTCCTGCACTGAATGAGAATGTTGCAGATGTTTGTCTCGAAGCATTGGAAGCTGCATCCCGTAAGGGTATTGTGATTTCAATGGACCTGAATTATCGGGCCCGTTTATGGAAATATGGCAAGAAGCCTGTGGAAGTGATACCAAAGCTGGCAGCTTACTGCGATGTATTAATGGGAAATATATGGAGTGCTAATAGTTTACTTGGTACTTATATTGATGAACAGATACATGATAAAAAAAGTAAACAGGCCTATTTGGATCACGCAGCATCAACATCACGTGAAATAATGCAGCTGTTCCCTAAATGTAAAACAGTGGCGAATACTTTTCGGTTTGATGGGAAAGACAATTATGTGAAATACTATACATCCCTATTTGTTGAAGGCAGGCATTACTGTTCTCCGGAATTTTCCTGCGAAAGCGTAATGGACCGTAGCGGAAGCGGAGATTGTTTTATGGCCGGATTGATCTATGGGATGTATAACCAGCATGGGCCCCAGGAAATACTGGACTATGCTACAGCAGCAGCATTTGGAAAACTACAGGAACAGGGAGATGCAACAGGACAGGATGTGTTAACAGTAAAGAAGATCAGGAAGGAAGTAGAGGAATAAGCTCAGGCGCTATTGAAAGAAAATTACGGCTGCTTTTATTTCGTGATTATACGAGAATGCCTGTTCATTTCAATAAGGACAGTTACCATTGCAGGTGTGATCCCGTTTTTTTAATTTGCTGTCTTCCACCTTATGAAAAAAATGTTATCCATCTTTTGCTGTGTGCTGTACATGCGCAGTGTATCACAGGTTTCTGCTGATATAAGAGTTGTTTCTCCCAGAACATCCGGTGAAAGGGTACTGGTAAAGGCCCTGACGGCTATTGTGAACCGTCATGGGCAAAAAAAGAGACCTGCCAGGAAGATCGATCTTCCCTCTTCAGAATCTCCCTGGATGTAGAAGTGATCCTCAAAGAAGAAAACTCACGTTTTATGCAACGGGTAGAGTGTGATCAGTCAGGCAGACTCAGCCGGCCGGCTGCGGAATGTAATTCATCGTCCTTTCCAGTCTTTGCATTATGTTGCCTTTGGTTTTTTCTTCTGCATACTTTTCCAGGCCTTTTTTTATCACCTCTTCAAGATCCTTTGTGTCCTTTTCCAATTCTTCGGCTGTAAAGGATTCAGCAGGTTTTTTGGTCATCAGCTTAAGGATCTTACTGATCCTTTTCTGATCTTTTTCATTTTGGGGGTCTATCGGCTCCAGCCAGACACTTGCTTTGAACGCTCCCATCATGGGTACTGCTTCTATCAGGTATATCTTGCCTGCTTCCAGGTCTGCTTCCACAAAGTCCTTGTTTTCTGATCTTGCCCAGAATATATGGGCACCCGGGGCACATTCATAGCGGATGTATTTCGGACCATTGAATTTCCCGATCAGGGTGGTGCTGTCAAAGTAGCTGAAGTTGATGGCTAAACCCAATGAAGATACCCTCGCAAAATAGACCACTGCCTTATCCGGCGGAGCCGGCGCAATCACCTGTGCGGTGCAAAACAGGCAGCCAAAGAAAATAATGGTGGCAGTAATAATGCTCTTTTTCATATTGATAAATTTGGATCAGCAAAAGCCCACCATAGAAAATATGTTTCTTCGCTCCTGCAGGAGGAGACGTCAAAATAAAGTTATAGCACATGATTGCAGTACTGGCTAATCGTGATTGGAATGTGACATGATTTTTATCAGGCGTATGCTGTCTTTATGTGATCAATGTATTGGTCAATCCTTTTCTTAATCTGTTGTGAATTTCAGCGACCCGGTCTGTTTGCTGCAGCAACTTTTTGATGATCGATACGGGGATCTGCTATTACACTTATCATATAGGTAAAATCAGAGCGGGAGTTCTTCTTGCCGGAAATGATCGCTGGTTACTAACGATAAGGCGATTTTTTAAAAAACAGCATCTTCGATCGCAGGGCAACTGCTTGTTTTTATCCTGCATCCGGCACATCCTCCAGGCGGTAATACACTTTTAGCCCTCTTTCTTTAGCTACCCGTACATCTTCATCAGCCCCTTTGGATGCCCCTTCCAAACGAAGAATAGCATCACATTTTTCCAACAGCCGATGGGCAACAGGATATTGTATCTCTTCCCATGCTTTGTCGCCGGGTTTGTTGGAACCAGCCAGGCGGATCAATGGCAGAGCGGCCCATTCACCGATCATCGGGATATGCCCTTTTCTGAATAGCGGTAATGCAACTGATTCCAGGTTATCTAAATTCTGTTGCATCAGAACGGGATCGTCATGAGTGCCGCTCCGGTAGGGGCCTGCAATAAGTATTAACATGTCAACGTGTTTAAGTCCCGCAAAGTAAGCAGATGAGTGTGTAATCGTACTTAAGGTATCTTAAGAAATCAGCGTTGGCTTTTGTTTTTTCGGATCGTACTTAAGAATTCCGGTGTGATGCCCAGGTATGAGGCGATCTGTTTCTGGGTAACCTGTTGTACTATCTGTGGGTATTTGGCCAGGAAGCTATCATATCTTTCTTCCGCTGAAAGGGAAAGATTCTCCAGTATCCTCAATTGTTCCCGGGTATAAGCATTCTGCATGAGTATCCGGAAGAACCGCTCGAACTTTGGAATATCGGAAAAAAGCTTTTCGAAATTATCCCGGCTAAGCTGGAAGAGGCAACTGTCCTCAATGGTCTCTATATATACCATGGCGGGCTTTCTGTTCAAAAAGCAATACATATCCGTCAGCCACCAGTCGGCAATGGCAAACATGATCGTTGCTTCTTTGCCATCTTTACCCGTATAATAGGCTCTTAAGGCTCCTGCATGAACATAGTTTAGAATAGTACAGGGTTGTCCTTCTTTTACCAGTAAGGTCTTTCGGGGTACTTCTTTGCAGGTAACCAGTGATGTAAGATGATCTGTTTCCTCTTTGCTGAGGTCAATGTGCTTCGCAATATTTTTCAGCAG
>JAEUVK010000105.1 GCA_016787135.1 Chitinophagaceae bacterium
TATCTGGTTATTCCCGCGGGTCAGTTCTTTCAGGGCCTCGTAAGGCTCCGGATAATTTTCCCGGCGCAGGATGGTTTGAATAGCTTCGGCCACTACAGCCCAGTTATTTTCCAGGTCTTCGTATATCTTCGGATTGTTCACCACCAGTTTGCCCAATCCTTTTTCAATGGATTTCAATGCAACAATGGTATGCGCAAATGGTACCCCGATATTTCTCAGCACCGTAGAGTCGGTCAGATCCCTTTGCAAACGGGAAATAGGCAATTTGGATGAAAGATGTTCGAATATTGCATTAGCCATACCGAGGTTTCCCTCTGCATTTTCAAAGTCTATCGGGTTCACTTTATGGGGCATGGCAGAAGAGCCTACTTCTCCTTTTTTGGTCTTCTGTTTGAAATATTCCATCGAAACGTATGTCCATATATCGCGGCAGAGATCTACCAGGATATTGTTGATGCGCTTGATACAATCAAAGTGTGCAGCGAGATTGTCGTAGTGTTCGATCTGGGTGGTGAATTGCTGGCGGCTTAACCCAAGTCCCGAAACAAAATCGTTTCCCAGTTTTACCCAGTTGGCTTTGGGGAAAGCAACGTGATGCGCATTAAAATTACCGGTAGCGCCGCCAAATTTGGCGCTGAACGGGATGCCAATGAATTGCTCGACCTGGTTTTGTATCCTTTCCACGAACACCATCATTTCCTTACCTAAGGTGGTCGGGCTGGCAGGCTGACCATGTGTGTGCGCCAGCATAGGGATATCGCTCCATTCCTTTGCCAATAGTTTTAATTCTGTATTCAGGTTAAGCAGCGAGGGCAGGTATTCGTATTCTATAGCGTGTTTCCAGAGAAGCGGTATTGCCGTATTGTTAATATCCTGTGACGTAAGCCCGAAGTGTATCCATTCCTTTATTTCTTTACCGCCGCTTTTCCCCATTTCATTTTTCAGAAAATACTCAACTGCCTTAACATCGTGGTTGGTGATATATTCGATCTGTTTGATCTCCTGTGCATCCTCCGGTCCGAATTCTTCTACTAATTTCTGGAGGTTTTTAATGGTCTTATGCGAAAGACTGAGGAACTTTTTCTTTTCCAGGAACAGCAGGTATTCCACTTCGATCATTACCCTGTATTTCATCAGTGCATATTCGGAAAAATATTCGTCGAGATGCTGTACCTGTTTGCGGTAGCGGCCGTCAATGGCAGAAATAGCGGAAAGCGGGCTCAGTTCCATGATGTGATTTTAAATAATCCGGTTCGATTACCTTTGCTGCCGCAAAAGTAACCCAATTGAAGAAGATACGAGTAGGCATAGTCAACTATCTGAACACAAAACCGCTGATCTATGGTTTACAGCGGCCACCGATCAGTGAACAGATAGAACTTGTAGCCGAATACCCTGCCAAACTGGCCCGGATGCTGAAGGATAACGAAATTGATGTAGGCCTGATACCGGTAGCAGCGATCGCCGACCTGTCATCCTATTATATTGCCGGGGATCATTGCATTGGCG
The DNA here is from genome assembly GCA_016787135.1 of Chitinophagaceae bacterium. Lineage (GTDB taxonomy): Bacteria > Bacteroidota > Bacteroidia > Chitinophagales > Chitinophagaceae > VBAT01. The sequence continues at coordinate 1,510 of JAEUVK010000105.1, forward strand.
CAGAAGGAGAGATCGCCTCAGTGTGTTTGTTCAGCGAAGTACCGATGAATGATATCAAAAAGGTGTATCTCGATTACCAGAGCCGCTCTTCCGTAGCATTGCTGAAATGGCTGATGAAAGAATACTGGGGTATAGATCCGGAGATCATCCAGGCAGAAGATGAGGGCTATCGTACGCAGATAAAGGGCACTACGGCCGGTCTTGTTATCGGCGACAGAGCATTGGAGCAGCGACGTATATCAACGTTCATTTATGATCTTGGTTCTGAATGGAGGGCTATCACAGGTTTGCCTTTTGTGTTTGCGGCATGGGTAAGCACGAAGCCCCTGCCGGAAAATTTTATCAAAATATTCAATGAAGCAAATGAACTGGGTCTTCATCATATTGACGAGATCGTGGCAGAATCACCTTCTGCTATTTATGACCTTAAAAAATATTATACCCTTCACCTGAGTTATCGCCTGGATGAAAGAAAAAAACAAGGAATGGAAAGGTTCCTCCAGGTCATCAGCCAGAAGGACATCGAAAGCCAGCAGTTGCCGGTAACATAGCGGCAAACCGTTACTTTTGCTTCACAAATTCATTCTCACCATGAAGAAGGCACTAATCACAGGTATTACGGGACAGGATGGAGCATATCTTGCAGAGTTCCTGCTGAAAAAGGGGTACGAAGTGCATGGTATCAAACGAAGAAGCTCACTGATCAATACACAACGGGTGGACCACCTTTACCAGGATCCTCATGAGAAGAATGTAAAAATGTTCCTCCACTATGGGGACCTTACTGATTCTACCAATGTCATCCGTATCGTGCAGCAGGTACAGCCGGATGAGATATATAACCTTGGCGCCATGAGCCATGTGCATGTAAGCTTTGAAGAACCGGAATATGTAGCTAATACGGATGCAGTAGGCACTTTGCGTTTGCTTGAAGCGATCCGCATCCTTGGGCTGGAGAAAAAAACAAAGATCTACCAGGCTTCCACATCTGAACTATACGGTAAAGTACAGGCGATCCCGCAAAGTGAAACCACTCCTTTTTATCCGAGGTCGCCGTATGGTGTCGCCAAGTTGTATGCGTACTGGATCACGGTGAACTACAGGGAAGCGTATGGAATGTATGCGTGCAATGGTATCCTGTTCAACCATGAAAGCCCTTTGCGGGGCGAAACGTTTGTATCCCGAAAGATCACAAGAGGGGTTGCCGAGATCGTATTGGGATTAAAGAAGAAACTGTATCTCGGTAATTTATCTGCGCAGCGTGACTGGGGCCATGCGAAAGATTATATTGAAGCCATGTGGCTGATGCTGCAGCAGGACAAGCCTGAGGACTTTGTGATCGCTACCGGTACCACTACGTATGTTCGTGATTTTGTAAAAATGGCTTTTGCCCATGCAGGTGTAGAAGTAACCTTTGAAGGAAAGGATGAAAATGAAAAAGCTGTTGTCAGTAAAGTGGCTGACCCGGATATAAAAGTGGTGAAAGGAGATGTGGTAGTGGAAGTGGATAAGCGTTATTTCCGGCCCACAGAGGTAGATATTCTTCTTGGTGACGCTTCAAAGGCAAAACAAAAACTAGGATGGTCGCCCCGGTACACGCTGCATGAGATGGTAAAAGAAATGGTGCTGGCTGACATTGAACATTTCCGGAAAGATATAGTACTGAAAGAATCGGGTTATTATACTTTAAGACAATTTGAATAATGGAATCAAAGAGTAAAATATATGTGGCCGGGCACAATGGAATGGTGGGCTCTGCTATTGCGCGGAAATTAAGGGAACAGGGTTTTGGGCATATCATTCAGCGAAGTTCGTCAGAACTTGACCTGCGGAACCAGGCCGCCGTGAACGACTTTTTTGCCAAAGAAAAACCGGAGTATGTTTTCCTGGCTGCTGCTAAGGTCGGGGGTATTGTAGCAAATAATACTTACCGTGCTGAGTTTTTGTACGACAACCTTATGATCGAATCGAATATAATTCATGCGTCATACAGGAACGAAGTAAAGAAATTATTGTTCCTTGGCAGCTCGTGTATCTATCCCAAAATGGCTCCGCAACCCTTAAAAGAAGAATACCTGCTTACCGGTTTGCTTGAATCTACCAATGAGCCTTATGCAGTCGCCAAGATCGCCGGTATAAAATTATGTGAGGCTTACCGTGACCAGTATGGCTGTAATTTCATTTCTGCCATGCCTACCAACCTGTATGGTCCGGGAGACAATTACCATCTGCAGAATTCTCATGTGATCCCCGCGCTGATCAGGAAGTTTCATGAAGCAAAGCAACATAAAGCTTCATTTGTCGAAATATGGGGAACCGGCTCACCGCTGCGTGAGTTCATGTATGCAGATGACCTGGCAGATGCCTGTGTATTCCTGATGAAGAACTATAATGATAAGCTATTCGTAAATATCGGTACCGGTGAAGAGGTAACGATAAAAGATCTGGCATTGCTGGTAAAAGAAGTGACAGGCTATGGAGGGGATATTCAATTTGATACTACAAAACCGGATGGCACACCCCGTAAGCTGATGGATAGTGCAAGGCTTCATGCCATGGGGTGGAAGCATACTTTATCACTGAAAGAAGGCCTGAAGAAGACCTACCCGTTATTCCTTGAAGCAATTAGGTAAAAGGCATAGTTTATTGCAGAAACTATTGTTGTACCAATGCAGCGGCTTCATGGATTCTGTTCCAGAAAATAAATACTTACCCTGCTTGTAGGTTTGACTTACAAATAAGCAGGTTTCTTTATAGAGGAATATACTGGGCAGTTGCCAATGCATTCTGGCCCGCTTCAGTGTAATATATTGTGTATATAAAAGTGTTTTCTTCAAGGGTTATGAAGGTATAATTTAAGGTTGCAGGAACAGAGTAGTTAACTATAACAGTCATTTTTGTTTCATCTCCGGGAGCGAACGACCACGTTAAAGAATAGGTATTGTTTAAAGGGTCAGTAAAAGAACCAGTGCCGTCATTCTTAAATGCTAATCTCGCTTTAGAGTAATCAGCCCCTGTAGTATTGATTCCACCTTTTACAAATCTTCCCTGGGTATTGCCACTTTGTTGAACTATTTCTTTAACCTGCCAGGTATTATTTGTGAGGTATTCTGTTTTTGTTCTTTGGGCTGTTGTTGAATCTTTTTTACAACTTGCAATAATAATGGTTAATACAAGAAAAGTAAATAAGGAAATAGGTTTCATATTAAGGTTTTTTTGAAGAATAAAAATATAGCTAGTCTAAATTACAAGAAATTTCAACAATTCGAGTGAGGCTATATGCAAAACCAGTTAGAAGGAATCAGGTCTCCCGTATTTATTTGATCTTTAGCAAGCCATTTTTTCGGGGCTACCACCATTTTGCCGGGATGATTGTTCAGCCAGGCTGTCCACCAGCTAAAACTGCTGTTAGCAATGATGTTATGGCGGCATCGAGTCATGAGATAAAAGTCTTCAATCGCTGTTAATGTATATGGGGAAACAAACCCGGCGTAATGTGGTTGTAAATGTCTTTTTACCCAGTCGGTATCATCTGAAAAATAATAAACAGAGACTTCTTGCTGTTTTTCTTTGATAAGAGTAATTGCCTTTTCATAATAGCCCTCATCCATTACACCGTGATACATCGATGCTTTGGGGGTTAGGAAGTCGCCGCGGCGGACATGAACAGCAACTGAGTTTCTGTTTTCGAGTTCTTTGCCCAGTTCTTTAACATTTTTTATCAGATTCTCTTTTATTAGAAAATCCTGCCTGATGATATCTTCGATGTCTTTGAAATATAAAGGACTTTGCCAGAAGCCATCCAGAAAGACCGGGTCAGTAAGCCGGAAAAAATACTGGTCAAAATGGAAATGGGGCTCACGATAAATATGTTTGCCAAAATTTGCAAAGAAGGAAGGACTGTGTCTGTATAGTGAAGGGAAGAAAACAAATTTTTTTATTTCATTTTTGGCGGCCAATTCAAAACTTGCCTGGAAATCATGCAAAGCAATTTTCCTTTGTTTATCTTTTTGCAGGGAAGTGATGGCATCAAATTTAAATGGTACACTCAACTTTTCTGCCAATGCTTTAGTTGCAGCATACTGAAACAACTGGTTGCCCAATCCTCCCTGTAATCGTGCGATGATCATGCAGGTTTCTTTTTAAACCAGAAACACCCGCAACCGTATTTCTGATCTTTTACCAGCATAGGATTGGCGTTTGCGATCAGTCCTCCTTTGTCTGGCACCAATGAAAATTCAGTCAAATCACATCCGATGAAGTAATCTATGATCTGCTCAAAGCTATAGATACGGTGCGCATTGAATTCTATTTTCGGCTTTCCTACCGGTGTGACAAAAAGGATATTTCCGCCCGGCTGTGTAACACGTTTTAGCTCATTGATCGCTTTGATATCTCCCTGAACATCCAATTCATCGCCATATCTACCCAATCCAATATGTTCGATCGTATGCATACAGGAAACTGATTCTATAGAATTACTTTCAAAGGGAAGCTGCTTCAGGTCAGCAAAGTCAGATGTGAAGTTGCCGAGCTGAAGATGCGCTGGCCTGTAGTCGTAGAATTTCATTGGGATGAATGCGGAACTAACCGCACTGAAATGCAAAATAGAAGAAATGTCAATATGGACTTTGGGCTGTGTTTTTGCCAATACTCTTGCTGCCCAAGCCGGATGATAAACATAATGCTGGTCAAAAGGAGTGGTCGTAACCCTGTCTTTCAGGCAGGGGCGCATATCCCTGTATCGTAACCTGAACCTTTTATCATTTTTTTTTCTGAATGCAAACCATTGTAACAGGTAGGAAAAGAATATTCCTGTTTTTTTAGGAAAGTGGATGATACTTTTCCCGGATCGTTTTATGGCAGAAAGGATATACATATTATTTAGTCAGTTCATCATAAAAATAGTTTTCTGGTCATGTCAAGGAGTTGTGTCAGTATTTTGCAAGCAAAGTAAAGCGGTTTGAATTTTATTACAGAAAAATAGATACGGACAGGCAAAGGTGGTTGGGAAAAGATAGCAAGAATTTTTTTATCATTTAATTTACCTTTAAAGAGAAGTCTTACAAAATAGATCTGCATAAAAAACTCCGAAATGGAAGAGGCTTCCTGTGAAAGCTGGTTATATAGCAAGGCTTGTTCTCTTGCCTGTAGTGGAAAGTTGGTCAGAATCTTTGAAGTCAACTGGTGTTCTGCTGAACCGTGTGTAATAATAAGGGGTTTGGGTATAGAATTTCCTTTGGAGGAGATGCTGAAAAGCCGGGTGTAATACTCTATATCAACCAGCCAGATGTATGCAGAATCGTACTTTAGCTGTGCAAACTTTTCTCTTTTCAGCAACAAAGTGCTTGGAGAGCCGATACTATTTCCAAAGAAAAGTAAGTAAGGCTTTCTGATAATCTTGCTGAGTTTTCGGATAGTGTGTTCTCTGCTTTCTTCAGGTTTTTTTACATTGTTGACTTTAGTATCTGTAAAAATGTAGTCATAGTTATTAGCTTCAATAAAATTGACCATTTCTTCCAGCGATGTGTAGCTAGTAAATGCATCATCATGATGCATTATTTTAACATATTCTCCCTTCGCTTTTGATATGGCTGCATTCCAGTTTGACGGCGAACCTAACGAAGGCTTATTCCTGGTGTATGTCAGTTTATGCCCGAATGAAAAATTGTTCAATAAGTTTTGTACATTATCTGTAGTTGAATCATCGCTAAGAATAATCTCGTAATCGGTGAAGGTTTGCTTTTCAATGGATCGAAGCAGTATGTCTAAATAAATGATTTGATTATAGGTAGGTATGCAAATGGAGACTTTGGGTAGTTGATCTGTTGCCATTGGTTGCTGCTCATGAAAGTTGGAGATTCAGGCCAAAATATTCATTAAGGTAAGAAGCTGGTTTCAGGTTCAGCCATTCTTTACGGTTTTTATCGAACTCTGTGAAGCCAACAGCTTTTATTTCTTCAAAACTTCTAAAGGGCAGCGGAGTATAGTTATCAAACGGCTTTTTTGTGATGATACCAAGCCCGTAGTCTGTATCAGCTACAAAAACACCCAGATCAGACCTCATAGACCGGAGATATACAATGGCTTTCCATACATCGCCGTTCCATTCGCCAGTATATCCTCTTTTCCCCCATTCTTCATATGTACAGGCATTTTCAGCTTTGGCAGGATTGCAGTCATGTACTATAATGATGCCATCGCCGGATAAATATTCCAGGGTGTTCTGAATATCTTTCAGGGCATAAGAATATTCATGCATTCCATCAACCAGGCTGATGTCCAGTTTGGCTTTCATTGTTTTTTTTGCATCCTCTTTAAAAAAATCATCACTTGTTTTTTGAAAATAGCGGGCAGAAAGGTTGGAAAAATTATTCAGCCGGAGTGTCCTGGTAAGAATTTTGAACTTATCAAAACCAAAATCTGGGTCAACAGCAATCTTGTTCTGGCATTTTATCCGGAAAAAGACGGTGCCGATACTTACGCCAATCTCAAGATAATTGGTAAAATGGTTTTTATTGATAAGCGATTGAATAAGAGCCAGCCTTGGAATGTTCATAAAGAGTAATTAAATAAATTGTGCCTTTTCGGGGCACAAATATAGTATTACTTCTTTTATGACAGGTCATTTGCTATGGACAGGGTATAGATGTAAATACAGGCGTACCTGCATCGCTAACTGTCATCCGCCAGCATTGGCCGTTGGGTGATTTCATAATTACACCGGCACCGATCTGGTCGATGTATATATCTCCGTCACGCACATGTAACCTTGATCTGGGGGTATTGTTCGTTCCTCCCAGGCTATTGCTAATGCCTATCTTATTATCTTCGGTAATTATCAATGGTATTGTAGATCCGTTGCTGACATTTACAATGCCAAATCCTTTAGCGCCGGCACCATAGGTTGCCAAAGTATTATTAACCCCTCCTACAACAAAATTAAAAGAAGCATTGTTGGAAGTATTATGCATCCATAAATTGGTTTGCCATAGATCATTTGATGTGAATTTGACAATAGCCCGCCCGTCGGAAGTGTTGTCCATCATGTCTACGATCAATGCGTGAAGATTGCTGGACTGCCCACCGATACCGACATGCCCAGTATTGCTGTTATGGATGCCATTCACATCTGCTACCCAAAAACTATTTCCAAAGGTGTTAGCATCCCTGCTGGCAACATTACCATTTACATCCATGACTAATATTCTTGTCAGTGTATTGTTAGTATTAACGCCCTCAAACCGAAGTGTTCCTTTTGTGTGCAAATTTGCCGTAGGGTCTTCTCCCCAGTTGAAATTTATGCCTACAAAATTCTGAGGGCTTATCGTAATCATTTTTTTGGGGAGTACTCCAGTCACAGAATTCTGGCCTCTATCTGAAATATATAGAGAAACGCCCTGGTCAATACCAATATCGAAGTAATTACCTGTTGAGTAGTTGGCAGAATTCATCTGTGTCATGCGCATGAATCGCCCAAGGGTATTGTTGTTGCCGCCTGTTGCAGTCCAGGTCATTCCTTCAACGGAGCTGAACAAATGTAATGGAACAGATATTCCGTTCACATCTTTGCCATAAATAACCAGCTGGGCAGGCGATGTTCTAATACTGGCAAACTCTGATAAAAAAGCAGTTGATAGACTTCCTCCGTTAATAGCCTGTCCGGCATCGATACGTAACCTGTCAGTATTATTGGTACGTAGCAGTAGCGGTTGATTATCCGTTGTCCCCAGAAAATTTGTAGTATTAGTTCCTGTGTTCCCTGCTAAAAGCCAGGAATTGTTAGTAGCGGAGGAAGAGATGATATTGCCGGTAATGGTTACGCCTGAGCCCGCAACGTAGTTTCCTGCTATGGTGTTGCCTGTTATAGCGATACCTGTTCCGGCAACATAACTGCCCGAAATGGTATTACCAGAAATATTTATACCTACACCTGCCTGGTAGTTGGCAGAGATCGTATTACCATTCAGAATTGATATGCCGTTACCGGCAACCAGTTTGGTTTTTTCAGCGTATAGGGCATAAGGAATACTCAAAAACTGAGTAGCTCCCTGCAACTGATAATTATTCCCGCCCTGGGGTGCGATTTCTACTCTTAGAAATTTAGTACTTACTGTACCCCAGTCAATCGAAGTAAAGCTGCCGGTTACGCTATTCCCATTTCCTATAGCAAGAGTAAACAGACCGAAATTGTTTGTTACGACCTGGTTGGTTTCCTGGTACAAGACTGTTCCACTCGCTCCGCCATCAAGTATAGAAAAGCGGACACCGATACTTTGCCCTGGTATTATGGTGCCATCAGTATTTCGTGCAATTGCCTGGTAGTTTAATGCCTGTGGCACCTGTGCTTTTGCGCACAAGGTTATACAAACAACAAAACATAACAGGAGTAATTTTTTTGACATACGCTTTATGTTGAGTTAACGGATAAGCAAGAACGTACCTTTTTTGAATGTAGGACCGCAGCTTGTAGTGGCCCTGATCATATATATATAAGCCCCAATTGGCTGATCACTTCCTTTATACTTGCCGTCCCAACAGGCGTATATATCAGTTGTTCTGAAAAGTAACTCTCCCCATCTGTTAAAAATGCTTAATTCGAAAGAGTTTGCAAATGGCCATTGCTTTACACCATAGCAATCATTGAGCCCGTCATAGTTAGGGGTGAATGCAGTCGGAACAAGGTCAAGCATTGTGCATGGGTTTATACCAATTTTGATGATCGGTTGTAAAAGACCTTGCGTTATATGATCACTGCCGGAAGATAAAGTAGTAATTGCAATTTCGCCTATTGAGTATTCAATCGCAATATTATTATTGCTTAAAGAATTCCCTGTTGTATTTACTAATTGCTGTCCTGAGGAATTATATGTTGCCAGGATAAAAACCAGGCCTATAAAGGCAAGCTTTTGTCTTATGCAGGAAAAACAGGGAAGATGCGGCAGGAACATTCTTTGTCAGTTGTCTATGGATAAAGTTTGGTGCGCTTTAAATGTTGATAAAGATACATATTCTGCCTCTAAGGCAGAATATGCCAGCTCATTTTTTATGTTGAAAACCAGAATTTCTGGGGATAAGAAATTCGTCATCGTATTTTCCCTAAACCTGAACAAGCTTATACAAATTTCTGAGGCATCATCCTGATAATATCCTCATCTACACTAAAGTCGTAACCCGGGAAGTCTTTTTTTGTTAACTCTTTCATTTCCTCAATGGTAGGGTAGCCATGTTCTCCAACAAAGCACCTGGCATCATCTATAAGAATAATATGCAGTAAGCTGTTATTGCCGGAAATGGTCTGCAGTTCTTCAATAATTGGGGAATATTTTTCAATAGTGGCGGTAATCCCTCCCGAATAATGACCATCCAGCCAGAAAACAGCTGGTTCCTTTAATTCTGCTAATACTTTTGAGATTACATCGCCACTGTTTCCTTGCAACAATGTAATGCCTGGTTGCCAATGGAATCTTTTTTTAGCCTTTTCATGTAATGCATGGCTGAGTTCAATTGAATATATCTGATTGAAGTAGCTTTTTTGTGCAAGAATCATATCTCCTTTATAAGTGCCTGTTTCCACCAGTACATTGTATCCTGATTTCTTCTGATAAGACCGAATCGCTTCCTGTTTGACAGTATGAGGCGGGGGTAAAGGTTTGCCGGCAAGTTCCCATTTCTTTCTGTTGCTGGCAGCTGAGTGTTTATTCTGGTATTGTTTATACCCATCCACCCATGATTGAGGTAATATACGTTCTAAAAATTGTTTCATTAATTCTAACGGGTTTAATAATGCAGCCTTGCCTCTGTTTCTTTTAAATAGGCCAATGTGGCTGCCGATATTTTTTTTCTCCGCTCACTGCCGGGTATCGCAGCTATCGCCTTCCAGCCGCGAAAATAGTGCTTCAGGTTAAATCCTGTCACTTTAAGATACTGGAATGACCAGAACAGTGCCGTAGTATAAAAGTATTTTTTTGGTAAATACCGCCAGGCCACTTTCGATTTATTGACCCACATCATTTTTAATTTTTCACTGGTGGGTTTTCTTCCCAGAGGCGATTCTTTATGCAGCATTACAATACTGTCGTTGTACTGAATGGCATACCCTTTATCCAGTATCCGGTAAGCCATATCATATTCTTCCATGCCATAGAAAAAATCTTCCGGGTAATAGCCTATCTGTTCCAGTATATTTTTTTTGATAGCATGGGCGCCCCCGGCGTAGTAGTAGGTATAAAATGACTGCTTGTCTTTGTATTTGCCGTATTTTTTATGGGGTAATGCATTTTGCTGCATAGACAGCGAATCATAATACAACACTTTGAAGGAAACGATGGCTGTCTCCCGTTTTATGCCAGGCTGATCGGCCGGGGTATGTTCAAATGCCTGTAATGTCTGTTGCAGCGCATCTTTATTTTGTAATACTGCATCATCGTCCAGCAAGATCAGGATGGGAGCGGTAGCAAACTTCAGAGCGAAGTTTCTGCCCCGGGCGACACCGAGATTTTCCGGAGCATCTATGTATTTAAATGGCATTGAAGGCTGTGATCTTACATACGCCTGCACCTTTTCATAACTGACTGTTGACCGGTTGTTGACCAGGATGATCTCTTCAAGCAATGACACAGCTTCATTCAGTCCTGCAATATTCTGCAGCAGTTCCAGCGCATCATCGGGGCGGTTATAGGTTATAATGATAAAACTCAGGGGCTTCAATATGGATGCTTTTGATGGCTGTATGTGATTTTTACCTTAGTTTGCAAAATAACAAAAAAAGAACATGCCGCTGGTAAGTGTTATTATACCTTGTTACAATGACGGGCAGTACCTGGATGACTCGGTCGGCTCTGTCAAACAGCAGGCATTTACCGATATTGAGATCATTATCGTTAACGATGGTTCTACGGATGAAACCACTATCCGGAAGCTGAATTCCTTTCATGACACGCAAATAACGGTGTTGCATAAAGAGAACGGGCATTTGTCCTCTGCCCGTAACCATGGGATAAAACATGCTAAGGGAGAGATCATCGTCACGCTGGATGCCGATGACAAGTTTGAAGCAACTTTTATCGAAAAAGGGGTCACGGTTTTAAAGCAGGACGCTTCTGTTGGCGCTGTTACCTGTTACCTGCGAAGTTTTGGGTTAAGGAAATATTCCTGGAGACCGCTGGGCGGGGACATAAAAAATTTCCTGTTCAGGCAGGAAAGCTGTGCCAGCGCCATGTTCAGAAAGGAATGCTGGGAAAAAACAGGTGGCTATGATGAACAGATGAAAAGCGGTTACGAAGACTGGGAATTCTGGATAAGGCTTACGTCGGCAGGGTGGAAAGTGCATGTGCTGAAAGAATACCTGCTGAACTACCGGGTAACGGAAAAGTCCATGCTATTGACGCAATCGGAACCCAAACGGGAAGCTATTGTGAATTATATCATGGAGAAACACAAGGAACTTTACTGGCAGCAATTAAAAGATGCCGTGATACAACGAAAAATCATTGATCTGCGAAACCCGGAGAGTACCACCGTTCTCCTGAAGAACCTTTACTGGCGGCTGACCGGTAAAAAAAAGTAGAAAGAGGCTGTCTTAAAAGTATTTTCAATACTGAGATGAGGAGGAGCGGAGAGCCAAAAATTTTTAATTCTTTATTTTTCTCTGCCCAACTTAAAATCCCCAGCTACTCTGTGTTGAAATTTCTCTCTTTTAAGACAGCTTCTTTTTTGTCAAAAAATATTTCTTGTCAGGCTGCTTTCTTCCTGTTCTTTATCTCAATAAAGATACCGGCAGCCAACAATAATAATACGATGATCTGTGCAATGCTGGTATATTGTTTCCCTTTTTTGAATGAAGCCGGTTCAAACTTAAACTCAATGGTATGGTTACCTGCCGGCACGTTCATGCCCCTGATCGCATAGTTTGTTTTTACATAATCCGTCTTTTTACCGTCCACGTACGCATTCCAGCCTTCGGAATAATAGACTTCGCTGAATACGGCGAATTGGTTCGTTTTTGCAGCAGAAGAATATTTGATGATGTTGTTATCGTTTGTATCTAACCTGATGGTAGCCGTGGAGTCAAATACAGGTTGACTGACTTTATCCTTATCATTAGCGGATACAATAGCTGCCTGCGATACATCGAGCCCGTTTAACGATCCCATTTCTTCCTGCAATGTATTGGCAAAACGGACCTCTTTCACAAACCAAACGGGACCGGGAGCATTATGGTTAACAATAATAAAGGGCTGTTCATTGGAATACTGCGGCGGATTGGACCCTATGATATACTTTGTATTGAGCATATTCAGCCCGGTATAACTTTTGGGATCAAGACCGTACATGATCGAGGAATCTTTATTCAATAATCCAAGCTCAGCGGTTATTTTATTCTCCCACAGATCCTGGTAGCGGGCGATCTTGGCAGCATGGTAGCCCCCAATTGATTTATGAAAATAAGAAGTGGAAGCATCCTGGAAAGGCGATACTGAAAGATTCAATACACGGTACCAGCTTTTATCCTGCAATATTTGCTGATCGGCCTTACCCATCGCCAGTTCTTTTTTGGCTTCTTCGGGTTCTGAAAAGGCATCTTCTCCATTAGCTCTTTTGGTCAGGTATAAATTCCCAACCGGTAAGAGGTCGAGCAGTAGTAAAATGATAGCAGCGCCCATGACCCAAGAAGCGTTTTTGATCTTGTTGCGGGTATAAAGGGAAATGATCACGAAAAAAACACCCACTATGGCCAGGGCTTTAAAGATATCTTTCAGGAAAATACTTTTTCTATCCTCTGTTAATGCTTTTACCACATTCATGACAGGTTCGGTTACCTGTTGCGGCTGTTTGGCAACCTGTTCTTTTAATTGCTTTACTCCTTCATCCTCGTATGAAAAGGACAGGTAAGCCATGAACATAACTATGAAAACTCCGGCAGCAGCGATACCTGCATACCTAAGTTTCTTTTGAGTAGAAGGGGCACTTATATTATTAATGATGTGATGCAAGCCCAGTATTGCTGCGAAAGGCCATAGGAACTCCAGTATCACCAGGCTCATGGATGGAGCCCTGAATTTATTATACAGGGGTAAATGATCGAAAAGAAAATAATTGAACTGCGGGAAGAACTTTCCCCATGACATTAAAATGGCAAAAAGACTGGCAGTGGCGATCCACCATTTTGTTTCTCCCTTGATAAATACCAGAAAAATAATGAACAGAAAGCAAACAATGGCCCCGATGTACGGCGGGCCAGATGTGGCATCAAGACTTCCCCAATAACTGCTTTGCACGCCAAAACTTGCCACCTGCTGCGCTAATTGCTGCGGCATTTCACCTAATGCCTGCATCACTTTTGCGTCTTCGCCGATCTCTCTTATGCCATTACTGCCTCCATATATTCTTGGGAACATTACGGTGAATGATTCCATCGGCTTATAACTGTACTGAAATGCATAATCTTTGGTCAGTCCCGTTCCTTTACTGGAGGTAGTGTCTTTTACTGATAATGAACCGCCACGTATGGTTTCTTTGGAATACTCGTAAGTTGTCATCAGTGTAACAGCGTTGACCATGACGCCGATCAATGCAGCAGCAGCCGTAAATGCCAGTGACTTTGCAAGGTGTGCATACTCCTTATTCTTTATCCACCTGATAAGCATGGCCACGGTATAAAATGCCAGGATAAAAAATAAATAATAGGATATCTGCAGGTGATTTAATCCGATGATCGTAGCCGTAAACAGGGATAACAGGCCGGCACCCAGTAAATACTTCTTTTTATAGATGAGCATCAACGAGGCCAGCATAGCGGGCATATAAGCAATACACCACATCTTGGTAACATGGCCTGCGGCAATGATCACAGGGTTATACGTGGAATAAGCAAATGCCAATGAACCAAAAATGCCGACGTAGGGATTCACCCCGGCTACCTGTGATAAGAAATAAAACAGGATACAGGCAAGGAAGAAGAATTGCATCGGTTGCGGCAATCCCAGTGTCAGGATATTATTGACATAATGCGGCAAAACGTTATTGGCGGGCATCCATATCTGGTAAGTAGGCATACCGCTGAACATCCCATTGGTCCATAAAGGCGCTTCACCGTGTTTTTCTTTGTAGTTAGCGATGTCTTTACTGCCTCCTTCATATTGAACAATATCATGCTGGTACAATGTTTTGCCTTCAAGTGCTGGTTTACAAAACAGAGCGGCGATAACAATAAAACTGACGATAGCAATAATATGTGGCAGGATCTTTTTCCAGTTCAGGGCCTTCATGAAGAATAGTTTAATGGGGCAAAATAACGGTTTTTTGCGATTCGGCTTTAATCTTCCGGTGCAATGGCGGGAAGCAATTTTTCGATGATAGCTGACCAATTGAAGCTTTTGTAAAATTGACCCGGAACAGGGCCATTCAGAGAAGAAGCTTTAATGATATTATCAGTGAAATGGTCCCAGTCGTTATCAGGGGAAACAAATAGTTTCTTATTTACTAAATAGGAGGGAAGCCCTGCAGAGGCAAATGCCGTAGTGACCACATTGCATCCTCCTGCAATAGCGTCAATGTTCTTGGTTTGAACGCCTGATCCGGTTGTTACCGGGTTGATGAATACATCGGCTGCCTGCAAATATTCAGGTAATGACGGGACAAACCCGGTTGCGGTGAAACAGGACATCGCATTCAGCCCACTGATTTCTTTTACGGGCAGGGCCCCGCAAAGAATGAAACGGAAACGGAACTGCTTCTTTTGCAAAAGCGGGATGATATGCTTCAAGATAATCTCTTTTGCTTTTGCATTGGGGCCATAATCAAGTGTGCCGGCAAACAGGATGACCTTTTCTTCAGGGAGGATACTATGCCGTTTTTTTATCAATGCTCTGAAGTTGCCGGTAAGGGCCGGTTGCTCTGTTTCGTTACAGCCATAGGGGACGACCAGGCATTTTTCAGGGTTGATGTCAAAGATATTGATCGCTTTTTCTTTGTCTGTTTCCGTTTTAAAAAGAATATGATCGGCCAACCGGAAGGCACAGCGTTCTGTTCGTTTTATCAACCGCCACCAGCACTTACCTCTTGCTTTCATCCGGAGGTGTTCTATGTTGTGAGCATGAACAATGAACCTGAAGCCGTATTTCTTTTTGTACTTGCCCAGCCAGGCATGATAAGGATGCTCGATGATGATATGTGAGTATGAGTTTTCTTTTATGTACCGGAGTACCCGTTTTCTTACAGCGGGATTCCAGAATTGAAAGCGGGATACCGGCAGTTCATTGGATAGCCTATAATTGAGTGGGCGGTCAGCGGTATTATTACGGGAGCAAAGGCAGGTCAGTGATACTTTTACGCCAAGATACCCGTTGAAATGAGCTATTCCTTTTTGCCCACCATACTCCGGCGGCAGCACCTTGTACCATACAATGCTCAGGATTTTTTTCACTGCGCTAATATTGTAAATAGTTGATAAATTTATGCCTTATGCGGTGGCTTTTATTTTTATCCAGGCTGGCTTTTATCTGCGGTATTTTTTTCCTGTTGTCTATTTCCCTGCTCATCAGGAACTGGACGAATGACGAAGCAATCTCTTCGACGATCATTATTATCGGGTACTTTATCGGGCTCATCATTGTTCCCCTGGTGAATATCTGTTATCTGGCTGTATTGCTGGTAAGGCGAAAACTATCTGCGTATGTGCCGGTTTGGTTAGTAACGGCGAATATCTTTTTCCTGGTGATACTCATTTTGTATATCTTTTATTTTAATGATCCATACTATCATCAAAAATAAGCCTACAAGGCTTTTTATCATTCTTGCAGGGGTATTCATCTGTAATGCTCTCATTGCAGAACTGATGGGCGTAAAACTTTTTTCGCTGGAAGAAACCATGGGAATAGCGCCTCTTCGTCTGAGAATTTTCGGTAATGAGTTCTCTTTTAACCTGACAGCAGGGGTACTGTTGTGGCCGGTCGTATTCATTATGACTGATATCATTAATGAATATTACGGTATGAAAGGAGTGAGGTTTCTTTCTTTTTTAGCCATTGGTCTTATCGGCTATGCATTCCTGATGTTCCAGGGGGCTATTTACATTACTCCTGCCGGTTTCTGGGTGGGGAATTATGCCAGTCAGGGAGTTCCTGATGCCGATAAGGCCTACCGGGCCATATTTGGTCAGAGTTCATGGATCATTGTCGGCTCACTGGCTGCCTTTGGCATCGGCCAGGTATTGGATGTTTTTATTTTTCACAGGATAAAAAAGATCACAGGAGAGAAAAATATATGGCTGAGAGCTACCGGCTCTACGGTAGTTTCACAATTTGTGGACAGTTTCGTGGTGCTTTTCATTGCTTTTTATATCGGGCCACGTGTTTCTGCTAACCAGGGCCAGCCCTGGTCTTTTGCTTTAGTAATGACCATTTGTGTCGGTAATTATATTTATAAATTCCTCATGGCATTGGTGCTGACACCCGTGATCTATCTTGTTCATAGCTGGATAGAACGGTATCTCGGCCATGACCTGGCGGCAGACCTGAAACAGGCTGCTATGCGGGATGAATAAAATTTTCTTTGACCATCTTTGATACGATCTTGTCAATCGGCAGCGTGACACTTTCTTCTGAAAAGACGTCCCAGTCAATAAAACGAAAGGTTTCTGTTTCCCTTTTTTGTTCGTAAACAGCCAACTGATGTGCATCAAAGTCGAAAGGCTTGTCTCTTAACGGAGCTTTTATTTCTTCCAATGCTTTTGCGTAATAATAGATGGAGATGATCTGGTGCTCCGGGTTAAAGGCTGACATCTGGAAATAATCTGTTGTGTAAATGTGATCGCCTACTTCGACTTTCAAGCTCATTTCTTCCATGAATTCCCTGGAGAGGCAATCTCTTGTGCCTTCTCCGAATTCTAATCCTCCGCCGGGGAATTTTGTGTAATAGTTGCCGCGGATATATTCATCACTGACCAGTACCTGTTTTTTGTCGTTGATAAGAATGCCATAAACACGGAGGTTGAAGAGGCTCATATAAACTCAGAATATTTTTTTTCGTAAGAAAAGCCAGCCTATTCCCAAAGCTATGACCATAGATAGAAATACAACGATATAAAATGCATACGGAGAATGTTCAAATCCACTGCGTACATTCATGCCAAATATACTGGCGATCAGTACCGGGAACGTCAATACAATCGTGATGACGGCTAATCTTTTCAGTACCTGGTTCTGGTTATTGGCAATGATGCTGGCAAAGGCATCCAGCGTGCTGCTCAGGATGTTGGTATAGATATTGGCCATTTCAAGGGCCTGTGCATTATCCACGACCAGGTCATTCAGGAATTCTTTTTCATCTTCATTCAGGCCCAGGAAATTGGTCCGTTCCAGTTTCATCAGCAGCATTTCGTTGGAACGGAGAGCTGTCACAAAATAGACCAGGCTTTTCTGTATCCGCATCAGTTGCAGCAATTGTTCATTCTGGCTGGAAACATATAGTTTTTGTTCTATTACATTTCTCCGCTGGTTGATTTCTTTCAGGTATTCCATGAAATTCTGCATGATCTTTTCAAACACTTTTAATACCATCATGTTCTTTTTGTCGGGATGGCGGTTTTGGAAAGTATTCAGGAATTTCTTGATAGCCGGGTTCTCAAATGAGTTGACCGTAACGATCTGGTTGTGAGTAAGGATGATACAGATGGGGATAGTGATATAATAGGCATCACTTTCATTAAAAGAATTGTTTTCAGTAGGCGTTTTGATCACGATCAGCCTGACATTGTCTTCCTTTTCAAAACGGCTCCTTTCATCAATATCCAGTGAATCGGTCAGGAAGTCGATCGGTATCTCCAGTTCTTTTGATAACTCAGAAAATTCTTCCTGTTTAAGAGGGGGCAGCACATTTACCCAGCTTCCGTCTTCGGGCTTATCAATAGCAACAGTTTTGTGCTCAATATTCTTGAAGTACTGGATCATGACGGCGCAAAGGTAGGGGAGGTGGGGGAGTTAAGAGTTAAAAGTTAAGAGTCAGAGGGCAATGGGCAAAAGAAACCGAGAGGTTTGTAAAGGGGCCGCCATACATACAAATAAAGACTACCATCAAATAGCCAACCATCAGTAACGTCGAACGATCACTTCTATTTCACCTCCGTTTTCCCTTCGTAAACTTTCTCAGCGGGGCCCGTGAGCCAGATGTTGATATAGCGGTCATCTTCCAGGCGATCAAATTCCACCGATAATGTGCCTCCAAGTGTTTTTACTTCTACTTCGTTAAATCCATTTTCATTATGATAGGATACCAATGCTGCTGCCGTAACACCGGTACCGCATGAGTAAGTTTCATCTTCTACTCCCCGTTCATACGTGCGGACGATTATCTCGTCGTCACCGATATGCTCTACAAAATTCACATTGATCCCTTCCTCTTCAAAATCTTTACTGTACCGGATATCCCTTCCTTTTTTGTACACGTCTTCGTTCATTACGTCGTTCACTAATTTTACGTAATGGGGCGAGCCGGTATTAAGCATAAAATCGCCATGTTTCCTGATCACCTTATCTACGTTTTTCATTTTTAGCGAAACGGTGCCATCAGGGTCTATTTCAGCTTCATGTTCCCCGTCAGCGGCCCAGAATTTATAATCTACCCGGTGAATGCCTAAATGATAGGCGAATTTGGTTATACAGCGTCCGCCGTTGCCACACATGCTTCCTTCGCGGCCATCGGCATTATAGTATTTCATTTCAAAATCATAGCCAGCTTTTTCATTCAGCATCATGAGGCCATCGGCGCCGATGCCGAAACGGCGGTCGCACAGGCGGCGTATCTGGTCGGAAGTGAGAGAAGAGTATTCATGTTTCCTGTTATCCAAAATGATGAAATCGTTCCCTGTGCCCTGGTATTTGAAAAAAACTACTGTCATATACTTTCTGCAAATATCCCAATGAATTTTTGAATAAGGTTTTCTACTGCTGCCTGCCCGTCCTTTGAAAATTCTTTTTTGACCCGGTTAGCGACAATGGCATTCACCGCAAGGCAATTATGCCCCATCAGTTTTCCGAGCCCGTAGATCGCCGATGTTTCCATCTCAAAGTTAGTGATGCGGTGTTGCCCATACCTGAAATCGGTCAGCCGGTTGATCAGTTCAGGGTTTCGGATACCCAGTCGCAATATACGGCCCTGCGGCCCATAGAAACCGGGACAGGTAACCGTGATGCCCTGGTGAAAATCTTTTACGAAATGCTTGAGCAAAGAGCCTGCCGCACTGCTGATATAGGGATAGCTCATTTGCCCGTGCATCTGGGTATGTGTAACAAATGACTGCAGCAATAACTTTTCTTCATCATTCTGTTCATGACGGTAAAAGTTCAGCAGGTTGTCAACGCCGAGCCCATGCGTAGAGGCTACGAAACTATCAACCGGGATATCAGCCTGTAATGAACCGGAAGTGCCTACCCGTATTATATTCAATGATCTCAGTTCTTTTTTTATTTCCCGGGTCTCAAAATCAATATTGGCCAGGGCATCCAGTTCGTTGATCACAATATCAATATTGTCAGGCCCGATGCCTGAAGACAGAACAGTTATTCTTTTTTTACCGATCCTGCCGGTATGGGTGATGAATTCCCTGTGTTGTGATCTTACCTCAATGGCATCAAAATATTTACTGATCTCTTTGACGCGGTCAGGGTCACCTACGGTAATTACAGTACCGGCGATCTCTTCCGGGCGCAGGTCAAGATGATATACGGCGCCCCTGGAATTGATGATCAGTTCGGATTCGGCTATGCGGCTCATAATCTATATTGTATAACAAATAATTTGGGCAAAAGGATTATCTTTGTCCACTTTCAGGTTCAAATCTATATTCTAAAATCTGAATTTGGAAATAATGGTCCTGTGGCCGAGTGGCTAGGCAGAGCTCTGCAAAAGCTCCTACAGCGGTTCGAATCCGCTCGGGACCTCCGGTAAAGGAATGATCTGAATGATCATTCCTTTTTTATTGACTGACTACGCCCTGTTCATAAGGAAAAGATATAGCGACTATTAAGTTTAAAACATTATTTCCCGGCTCTTTTTGAATAACGCCAGCTCAAAACCCGGTTTCTTCTTCGTATTGAAAACAGGGTAGGGGATCGGTATGTGACCAGGTCCGCACTACAGATCTGCGATGTTTTGAGCCCAACTTTATCAACACAAACTGCCCTCCCCCTTTTTTGTTAACGATTTCTAAAGCACCTGTGGCAGCTTCTGTTTTAGATTGCCAGGTATTATTTTCGGGCCCGAATGAAGTTGAATTACAGTTACCCGTTTTTCCTGTGTTTGTTTTTCTTAAAGGGCTATGATTACGTCTTTGCAGACCAGCATGCGCCAGGTTTTCGCAGCCTTGCCTGTACGATTATCCCCTCTGCTAACCGGGCTGGATCCGGTTGCAGCCAGCATCAGGATATACTATGGCAGTATGCTTTGCTTAACGAAAATGATGATGACGATAATTGTGGATCGGCGAGGAAAAAAGCAATGGTTTCCCGTTACACTGTATTGGGTACTAATTTTTTTCTAAGCAACCTTTCTCATTCTTCCTATAACAACCGGCGATCGTATGAATACTTTGGTTATTTCTCTCATGACCGGTACATCTTTCATCGGGTACTAAGAGTTTGACCAGTATCTGTGTATTCGTTGCTCAGACGGTGATGATGCGTATACTTTCCAAAATCTCTGATAATTAACCGGCCTTATCCGGCCGTTCACTGAACTGTGGTCGGACCTTTGATGAGGCCCCGGTTCATCGCATAAAAACATATATCTACAACAATGAACAGAATAGTATGGCTGGGGGGGGTGTTTGCCCTTTTTTATACCACAAGCTGTAGCCCCGCAAAAAAGGAGAAAGAAGAGGCAGGCCGTTTTACTGTTACCAGCCCGCTGAAAACAGATACCTCTTTTATGAAGGAATATGTATCGCAGATACAATCCATACGGAACATTGAAGTGCGGGCTCAGGAAAAAGGGTATCTGCAAAGCATCAATGCGGATGAGGGACAATATGTACATACCGGGCAGGTACTTTTCCGGATCATGCCTAAGATGTTTGAAGCAGAATTGCTGAAAGCACAGGCTGCCATGAAAGAAGCCGAGCTGGAATTGCTGAATACAAAGACGCTGGCGGATAAGAATATTATATCCAAAACAGAACAGGCCATTGCAGAAGCAAAACTGGATGAAGCAAAAGCTGACCGGGCCCTTGCGCAGTTACATCTTTCGCTCACGGAGATCAGAGCCCCGTTTGATGGCACGATCGACAGGATACGTTTCAAACCAGGGAGTTTGATTGATGAAGGAACACTTTTAACCACGCTGTCCGACAACAAATATGTATATGCCTACTTCAATGTATCAGAACCTGAATACCTCGATTTCAAAACAAGGGCTAATGCAGGTGAAACAACTACTGTAACGCTTCTTTTAGCCAACGGCCAGGTACATAAATATAAAGGCGTAGTTGAAACAGTAGAAAGCGAGTTTGATAACAGTACCGGCAATATCGCTTTCAGGGCAAAGTTCCCGAATCCCGATATGATCTTAAAGCATGGCGAAACAGGTAAAGTGCAAATGACGGCCCGGGTCAGCAATGCATTGATCATTCCGCAAAAAGCTACTTATGAACTACAGGATAAGGTCTATGTATATACTGTCGATCAGAATAGTGTTGTCAGGTCAAAAAGTATTACTATAAAAAACCGCCTCCCTGATTTATATGTAGTGGATGCAGGTCTTTTGGAAAATGATAAGATCCTTTTAGAAGGTGTTCAGAATGTAAAAGACGATGATAAGATAGAATACAAATATGTCGATCCCAAAAGCATCATCTCCGGTCTGCAATTGATAAAACAGTAAAGATATAATCCTGCAAGACGAATATAATGTTTAATAAATTTATACACAGGCCTGTTCTTTCTATTGTACTATCCCTCATTATAACCCTGCTGGGGGTTATCGCATTGGTTAAACTGCCCGTCACACAATTCCCCTCTATTTCTCCCCCAAAAGTAAATATCGTTGCCGAGTACCCGGGAGCCAACGGCGAATTGATGGTCAAAGCGGTAGTTATTCCAATAGAAAGGGCCATCAATGGTGTGCCGGGTATCAAATACATAGCTTCCGATGCAGGCAATGATGGAGAAGCTTCCATACAGGTGGTTTTTAATTCCGGTATGGACCCTAACGTCGCGTCGTTGAATATTCAGAACCGCGTGGCTTCTGTTATCAATAAACTTCCCCCGATCGTGGTACGTGAAGGGGTAAAGATATCCCGCGAAGAATCGAATATGCTGATGTACTTAAACCTTTACAGCACCGACTCAACACTGGATGAAAAATTCCTTTACAATTTTGCCGACATTAATTTACTGTCAGAATTAAAAAGCGTGGATGGTGTAGGTTTTGCTGATGTGCTGGGCGATCGTGAATATGCCATGCGTATCTGGCTGAAACCTGATCGTATGACGGCATATAAAATCTCTGCTGATGAAGTATTGAAGGCCATCGATGAACAAAGCCTGGAGGCCTCACCGGGAAGAACCGGGGAAAGCTCCGGCAAAAGGTCACAGACATTTGAATATGTGTTGAAATACCCTGGCCGGTTTACCACCAAAGAAGGGTATGAAAATATTGTCGTAAGAGCCAATCCCGATGGACAGTTGCTCCGGGTGAAAGATGTGGCCAATGTGGAATTCGGAACTGCGTTTTATGATATCTATTCCAAGATAAATGGCCGGCCTTCCGCCGCTATCATGATCAAGCAATCATACGGAAGCAATGCAAGCCAGGTAATACAGAATATTAAAGCAAAACTGAAAGAGATAAAGGCAGAATCGTTTCCCAAAGGAATGGATTATGAGATCAGTTATGACGTGTCAACATTCCTTGATGCATCAATGGAAAAGGTTTTGCATACACTGGTAGAAGCATTTATTCTTGTAGGGTTAGTGGTATTTATCTTTTTGGGCGACTGGCGTTCTACGTTGATCCCTGCTATTGCTGTGCCTGTATCGCTGGTAGGCACTTTCCTGTTCATGCAGCTATTTGGAATTACGCTGAATCTTATTACGCTGTTTGCATTAGTGCTCGCCATCGGTATTGTAGTGGATAATGCGATCGTTGTAGTAGAAGCGGTGCATGCAAAAATGGAAGAGAAGGGTTTGTCGCCCGTGTATGCCACAGAAGAAGCCATGCACGAGATCAGCGGTGCTATCATTGCTATCACGCTGGTGATGGCAGCAGTGTTCATTCCCGTAGCCTTTATGTCCGGTCCTGTTGGTATTTTCTATCGCCAGTTTTCTATTACCATGTCAACTTCTATTGTGATATCGGGGCTGGTCGCATTAACGTTGACCCCGGCACTTTGTGCAGCTCTTCTCAGGAATACACATGGCGTTAAAAGTAAAAACCGGTTAAGCCGGGTGCTTGCAGGATTCAATAACTGGTTTGGACGGGTTACGGGCCGGTATAAAAAATTTCTCAGTCTTATCGTGAACAGAAGGGTAATAACATTTTTTGCCTTATCGGGTTTTTGTGCAGCCACCTGGTTCTTAAGTTCGGGCGTACCCTCTGGTTTTATTCCCAATGAAGACCAGGGAACCTTTTATGCCATTGTGCAAACACCCCCCGGCGCCACATTGGAGCGTACCGATGATATAGTAAATCAACTGCAGCAAGCAGCAAGAGAGATAGAGGATATTCAATCCGTTTCTTCCCTGGCCGGCTTTGAAATACTCTCGGAAGGTACAGGGGCTAACAGCGGCACCTGTCTGGTTAATTTAAAAGACTGGAAAGAAAGAAAACATTCAGTGAAGGAGATCATGGCAGAGTTAGAAGAAAAAGTAAAAGATATTAAAGGCGCTACAATAGAATTCTTTCCGCCACCTGCAGTGCCGGGGTATGGCGCGGCGGGCGGATTTGAATTAAGGCTGTTGGATAAAGCAGGTACCGGCAACTATAAACTGATGGAAAAAGTCAATAATGAATTTGTAACTGCATTAAATAAAAGGCCTGAGCTTTCATCCGTTTTCAGTTTTTACAGTGCCAGCTACCCGCAATACATGCTGAACATTGATAATGATATTGCCCAGCAAAAAGGGGTAACGATCGATAATGCTATGAATACCCTTTCCACACTGGTGGGCAGTAATTATGAAACCAATTTTATCCGGTACGACAGGCAATATAAAGTAATGGTACAGGCATCACCTGAGTACAGGGCTTTGCCGGAAGACCTGCTCAAACTCTATGTAAAAAATGACAAGGGTGAAATGGTGCCTTTCTCTGCCTTTATGAAGATTGAAAAAGTGTATGGATTATCAGAGATAACAAGGCATAATTTATACAATTCGTCCGAGATCAGCGGTGGCGCTGCACCCGGGTATAGCAGTGGTGCTGCTATCAAAGCGATCGCAGAGACAGCACAAAAACTTCCGAGAGGATTTGATATTGACTGGGCAGGTATTTCTAAAGATGAAGTGGACCAGGGTAACACGGCGATCTATATTTTTATTATCAGCCTGGTCTTCGTCTATCTCCTGTTGTCTGCACAGTATGAAAGTTTTGTTTTACCGCTACCCGTTATTCTTTCATTACCGGCAGGTATTTTCGGCGCTTTTCTTTTTCTGAAATTTCTAGGGTTAGAAAATAATATCTATGCACAGGTAGCAATGGTAATGCTGATCGGTTTGCTGGGCAAGAATGCAGTATTAATCGTTGAATTTGCTGTACAGAAACATGCGGCTGGACGATCCGTTTTCCAGGCCGCCATAGAAGGCGCAGCGGTGCGGTTCCGTCCCATTTTAATGACGTCTTTTGCTTTCATTGCCGGTCTTGTTCCGCTGGTATTTGCTACAGGCCCCGGTGCAGTGGGTAACAGAACCATTGGATCGGCTGCAGCAGGAGGTATGTTGCTCGGTACTTTGTTTGGGGTATTGCTGATACCGGGCTTATACTACCTGTTTGCAAAGATATCTGAAAAGAACCCTATTGTTGAAGATGAATATGAAAACCCATTAACTGAAGAATTCGATGACAATGAGCCCGTTTAAAAAAAGTATTCTCGCTGTTATAGTTTCCGGCAGCATTATCTGGTCCGGGTGTAAAATACCTGCATTAGTTCAAAGCCCTGAACAAAAGGCATTGCCATCCTCGTACGGCAATACAGAGGATACGGTGAATGCAGCCACTATTCAATGGAGCAAATTTTTTTCAGATAAATATCTTTCAGGTCTTATTGATACAGCCCTGAAAAATAACCAGGAGTTATTGATCACCTGGCAGGAAATCGAAATTGCCAGAAATGATATACGTGTAAGACAGGGAAAACTATTGCCCATGGTTACCGGAGGCGGTGGTATCGGTATCGATAAGGTCGGACGATATACGAGCCAGGGAGCCGGGGATGCTTCTACGGAAATCAAACCGGGTAAAGAAGTTCCTGAATGGTTACCTGATTACCGTATTGGTGTTCATGCAAACTGGGAAGCAGATGTCTGGAAAAAACTCCGCAACGCTAAAAAGGCTGCCGTCACGAGATATCTCGCCACCATTGAGGGTAAAAATTTTATAGTGACGAATCTTATCGCGGAGATAGCTAACTCTTATTATGAGCTGCTGGCTTTGGATAATCAACTCGATATTGTGAGACAGACGATACAGTTGCAGCGAAACGCACTGGAGATCGTGAAAGTGCAAAAACAAGCTGCAAGAGTTACAGAGTTAGGCGTTAAAAAATTTGAGGCGGAAGTACTACGTTCACAAAGCCTGGAGTTTGATATTCTACAAAAAATAAAAGGAACAGAGAATGAAATAAATTTTTTACTGGGCCGGTATCCTCAATCAATAGACAGGGATAGATCGTTTTTTTTGAACCTGATACCACAACAAGTGCAGACGGGAATTCCTTCACAGTTATTAAAAAACCGTCCTGATATCAAACAAGCCGAGCTGGAATTATCCGCAGCACAATTGGATGTAAAAGGGGCAAGGGCAGAATTCTATCCTTCTTTTGAAATTTCGTCATCACTGGGATTTAACGCATTTAAACCGGATTACCTGGTGAAATTCCCTGAGTCACTTCTTTTTTCATTAGCAGGAGATCTGGCAGGGCCGCTGATCAACAAGAATGCCATCAAAGCTGAATTCAATAACGCAAACGCAAGACAACTGCAGGCATTGTATAACTATGAAAGAACGATCCTGAATGCATATATCGAAGTGTCAACCGGTCTTTCTGATCTTAGCAACCTGGAGCAGGCATACAATTTAAAAGCAAAGCAAGTGGAAGCGCTAACCACCTCTATTGACATTTCCAATGATCTATTCAAATCGGCCCGGGCCGATTATTTCGAAGTACTGATGACTCAAAGGGATGCATTGGAATCAAAACTGGAACTGATCGAAACGAAATTGCGCCAGTTTAATTCAGTAACAAATATCTATCGTGCCCTGGGCGGCGGTTGGAATTAATCCGGTCACAGCGGGTATGTGCCTGCCGTGGATAGTATTTCCCTGATTCTTTCCGGATTTCCCTTCATACATGCAGGATATTTCGTAATGAGATAGTATAGGAAAATTATTGCCGGTCTGCGATAGGTGAAATAGCTGAAAGGGCGTTACTTTTAACCAAAAAATGGAAGGCCATTTAACGATACTTGAACAGGAATTAGAAGGCGAGCTTTTCTATAATAATACTGCTTATCACCGGGGACGGTTACGGGCCTATGCTACAGATGCTTCCGTGTACCAGGAAGAGCCTTTGGCCGTAGCTTTTCCTAAAACAGAAAGGGATATTTGTTCCTTGATTGATTTTGCCAGGCGGCATAAAGTAACACTAATACCCAGAGCTGCGGGTACTTCTTTGGCGGGACAAGTGGTAGGGACAGGGATCGTGGTGGATATCTCGGATCATTTTACTAAAATTATTGAGGTCAATGCAGCAGAACGATGGGTTACTGTACAACCCGGAGTGATAAGGGACGATCTCAATGCTTACCTGAAACCATATGGACTGATGTTTGGCCCGGAAACATCAACTGCCAGCAGGGCGATGATCGGCGGAATGGTAGGGAATAATTCATGCGGGCTGCATAGTATTGTTTGGGGATCGGTGCGTGACCACATCCTTGCAGCAAGAGTGGTACTGAGTGATGGGAGTATTGCACAGTTAAAAGAACAGTCTGATGCGGAAGGTCCTTTGAGCAGTAACCCGCTGCTTAATAAAATTCAGCAACAGGTTTTTGCATTGCTGAACGATAACCACAACCAGGATGTTATTAATAATAATTTTCCCAAGAGAACGGTTGTAAGAAGGAATACCGGGTATGCGCTGGATCATTTATTAAACATGAAGCCGTTTAGCCAGGAAGGCGAGCCCTTTAATCTCAGCAAACTGATCGCAGGCTCTGAAGGTACATTGGCTTTTATCACCGAAATAAAGCTGCGTTTATTGCCTTTACCCCCGGCGCACTCGGCACTCGTATGCGTTCATTGTTCTTCCATTAAAGAATCTTTACTCGCTAATGCAGCAGCACTTCAGACGAAACCGATGGCTTCGGAACTGGTAGATAAATGTATAATGGATTATACAACAGCACATCCTTTATACAAACAATACCGTTTTTTTATTGAAGGAGATCCGGAGGCCATCCTGATGGTGGAGTTCATGGGGGCAACACGGGAGGATGTAGCTGCCAAAGCAGATCAGTTGATACAATCGTTAAGAGGGAGAGGTCTCGGTTATGCTTATCCTGTTTTATTTAATGCAGATTCAAAAGCTGCCTGGGAGATCAGGAAAGCCGGGCTCGGTCTATTACGCAATTCTGCAAGCGAGGATCAGCCGGTCAACCTGATCGAGGATTGTGCAGTGGCGCCGGAAGATCTTCCCGCCTATGTTGAGGACTTGCAGATGATCCTAAAAAAATTCAAGGTATCCGCTTCTTACTATGCACATGCGGGAGCCGGGGAACTGCATATAGAGCCTTTGATTAATCTTAAGTCTCCGGAAGGATTACTTGTGTTCCGCGGCATTTTGCATGATACGGCATTACTGGTAAAAAAATATAATGGGTCTTTGTCCGGCGAACACGGCGATGGAAGGTTAAGAGGGGAATTCATAGCGACTGTAATGGGCGAAGAAGTGATGAAACTGTTCAAACAGGTCAAAAGAGCTTTTGATCCGGAGAATATTTTCAACGCAGGTAAGATTGTTGACACTCCGGCGATGGATACACATTTACGTGTAAAACAGGATGGCAAGGTCAGTTCCATCAACACCCATTTTGATTTTTTGGGACAAGGGGGTATAGCCCGCCTGGCAGAAAAATGCTCGGGTTCGGGTGATTGCCGTAGAAGTATTGTTTCCGGTGGCCTGATGTGTCCCAGTTATATGGCGACAAGAAATGAATTTAATACTACCCGGGCCCGGGCGAACATACTACGGCAGTTCCTCAGTGATCCGCGGGATGCTCATCCTTTTGATCACGATGAGATAAAGGAGGTAATGGACCTTTGCCTTAGCTGTAAGGGATGTAAAACCGAATGCCCTTCGGGTGTTGACATTACCAAAATGAAGGCGGAGTTCCTGCAACAATATTATGATGTTCACGGTGTGCCTTTGCGGGCAAGGCTGGTAGGAAACTTTTCAAAGCAGATGAAACTGGCATCCCTGGCGCCTTCTTTATACAATGCCGTTCTCTCCAATGAGTTCTTAAGACGTAGCATGAACAGGCTGATCGGTTTTCATCCCGACAGGACCATGCCATTGCTGGCAAAAGAAACTTTACGGGGTTGGTTTGCGAAGAGAGATACAAACAAAGAGAATAGAAAGATCGTTTATTTTTTCTGTGACGAGTTTACGAATTATCTCGATGCGGCCATAGGAAAGAAAGCCATTCAGCTGTTGGAGAAACTGGGATATAACGTGATTATTCCAAAGCATGAAGAGAGCGGCAGAACCTACCTCTCAAAAGGGTTGGTGAAAAAAGCGAAGGCTGTTGCTGAAAGAAATGTACGCCTGCTTTCATCGCTGGTTTCTGAACAAATGCCGGTCATAGGCGTTGAGCCTTCCGCTATTTTTACTCTTAGGGATGAGTATCCTGAACTCGTTGATCCTTCACTCCGTGATAAAGCCAGGCAAATAGCTGTGGCTGCATTTATGATAGATGAATTTTTATACCATGAAATGAAAGCAGGGCATATCCGGAAAGAGCAATTCACCACCGATAGCAGGGAGATCGCTTTGCATGCACACTGTTACCAGAAAGTGCTTTCATCATCGAAATACAGTTTATTCATCTTGTCTTTTCCTGTCAACTTCAACGTACATGAGATACCAAGCGGCTGCTGTGGTATGGCGGGTGCATTCGGTTATGAAAGAGAGCATTTTGATGTCTCGCAAAAAGTGGGTGAGCTGGTTCTTTTTCCAACTGTAAGATCGCTTCCGGATCATGTATTGGTAGCGGCTTCCGGAACATCCTGCCGGCACCAGATAAAAGATGGGGTGGGACGCAGAACGTTTCATCCCATTGAGATATTAGCCGATGCAGTATTGTAAAAGCGGGTTACCTTCTAATAGGTCAGGCTGTTGATCAGGCCAGCATATTGAGGATATTCACCTGATAACTGAACTCTATCTGCCAGTTCAAATTCCGCGAAATCAAAACCAGGAGATACTGTACAGCCGGCGAGTCCATAGTCGCTGCCATCAGCTACTCTTGAAGCAAACCAGCTACCGGCATTGATCGTACAAAAAAGTGATTGGCCTTTTTGGATATCGTTGCCTAATAAATGTTCTTTTAACTCGCCTTTGCCGTTTATCTCGTAAATAACCAAAGGGTCGCCTGCATAGAAATGCCAAAGCTCATCGGACATGATCCGGTGGAAGGCAGAGAACCCTTTTTTCTCAAGAAGAAAATAAATATGGGTACAGGCATTTCTTTCACCTTTGAATCCGGCCGGTAAATTTCCCTTATCCAATACCAGGGATGAACGATACACTTCGGTGTACCATCCGCCTTCGATATGCTGGCTTAATTGCAGGTGTTGTATCCAGAAATCAGCAGTCTGAGTTGCCATCAGTTTTGATGCTCAATATAAACTTTTCTGCCGCTGAGTACGGTGAGAGAATCCATTTTCCATGTTGTATCGCTTGAGGCAGGCAACATCAGGAACAATTTATACTCCACAGAGTCCTTGGTTTCCATTTTCACATCCCAGAGATTTGTTTTGAGCTGGTTGAAACGGCGTATAGCCCTGTTGGCCCGGGCTACTTCCAGAATGTATTTGTAACTATCAGCTATTGCCGTTTTTTGAATAGTTACTGAATCGGGCCTGATCAACCGGGAAGAGTCGGTTACCGGGGTGGAGGGTTCAATGGCTGTTTCTGACACACCAGCTTCTTCTTCAGCATTACGTGTAGCAATAGTGTAACCGCCCCAGATCGCTAAACCAAGACCGCAAATGGCTAACAGTACGGCTACCGGTTTTTTCCAGCGTGATTTGGCAACAGGTGTTGCCAGGAAAGCCTGGTATTTTGCGTCGGTCGATTCTTTTTTGGACAGACCATGTACTTCTTTTTCGGCTATCTCTTTGGCTTTTTCTGTAATAATAGCCCCGGGTGTAAACTCAAATTCACCTGGCCTGATCTTTACCAGGCTGCCTATGCCGTCAAAAGTAAAAGGCTTACCGATATTCAGGAATTGATGAACCAGTTCAAGATGCGATTCCAGGTCAGAGATGGCTAATGATTTCATTTTCCCGGTCTGTGCCGAAATATAACTGATAAGCTCAGGCACTTCCCGTATTGAAGGATCACTTTTGAACCCTATACCTTCAGGCATTACATTTCGTTGCCTGGAGTTATCTGCATCTATGATTACTGATGGATCGAGGGTAAAGGTACCGATACCGGGCAGGTCGAGCCGCTTATGGGTATAGAGGTACTGGGCAAGGAGGTAGGCGAGTTTCAATGTATTGGAATTGGTATCGCAATATATATATTTTGTATCGCCGTTGCAATAGGGTGAACCCTATACTTTAGATTTGCAGTTTTATGCTGACTGACGAGGAAAAGAAGTTTATTGTGTACTGGGAGGCCAACCGTCTCAGGAGGAAAAAGGTATTCAGGCAGTTGAGCCTGGGCCTGCCGATGGGGGTGGTACTGGTGACGGCTATCCTGATCAATTTTTTTTCCGGCTGGTACAAAAAGGCGGACATGGAACTGCGTACACAGTCCCAGAGCTCACAGGTCAGCCTTATCCTGGTGGTCATTATCGGAGCATTGCTGATCGTGGCTTTCATCGTTGTGTTTTCAGTACGTCATAAGTGGGAAATGTATGAACAGCATTACCGGGAACTGATGGCCCGGAAGGATTGATTTTATTTCTGTATCCTTGCAGCACAAACGCATGATATATTGTCTCTTTCGGCAATAGAATTTTAAAACAAGACCGATCGTGAAGAATCCTGTACTGTCCCTGATCCTGTTATTTATGCTGGTGTCTGGTACCCATTGTATCAAAGACAAGACCTGCACTCCCAAAACACCTTCCAGCGAAGCTGCCACTATACAAGCCTATGCCGGCCTGAACGGGATCGCGGCTGTTCCCCACTCCAGCGGACTTTATTACGAAATACTGGATGCAGGTACCGGGCCCGCTGCCACTACCACTTCAACTATTTTTATTACTTACACCGGCAAAATGCTGGACGGGACCGTCTTTGATCAGCAAAGCAATGCTGCTGCTACAGGATGGCCGCTCAATCAACTGATAGAAGGCTGGAGAATAGGCATCCCTCTGATAAAGGAAGGCGGACATATCAGGCTGCTTATTCCTTCATCTATGGCCTATGGGTGTACCGGTTATGGAGGTATCCCCGGTGATGCCATATTAGATTTTGATATTACCCTTGTGGATGTTCAATAAGTAACCAATACTGCCTGCTGCGCCCCGGTTGAAACACCGGGGCTTTTTTATTTAATTGTATTTTTGATATTAAACGATAAATTTTGACCTACGAGCCTATTTCAGCCTTTGATATCTTTAAAATTGGTATTGGCCCATCCAGTTCTCATACCCTCGGTCCCTGGCGGGCGGCACAACGTTTTACCAGGTCATTGACGGAAAGGAAGCTGTTGTATGAAGTTAAATCTGTAAAGGTTTTGCTGTATGGCTCACTGGCCAAAACAGGAATAGGGCATGGAACAGATATGGCTGTTCAGCTGGGCCTTAGCGGGGATGACCCTGTAACCTTTGATGTGCATAATATCCATTCCAAACTCAGTGATATTGCCTCCATGAAGGAAGTGTTGCTTGGGGGATTGCATGAAGTGGACTTTGATCCCCGGGAAGATATAGAGTTCTTGTTTTCAGAAACATTGCCTTTCCATCCTAATGCGCTGACATTTTTGGCCACGTTGAAAAATGGTGAATCCCTATCTGATACCTATTATTCTATTGGTGGTGGTTTTGTGGTCAAAGAAAACGAAGAGACAGGTAGCCGAAAGACAGCACAGCTCCCATTTCCCATCAATACGGCAGATGATATACTGCACTGGTGTATGAAGACAGGCCTGTCAATACACGAGATCGTTATGGAAAATGAGAATGCCTGGCGGCCTGAAGCAGAAACAAGGAAGGGGCTGTTGGATATCTGGGATGTCATGAAAGAATGTGTTTACCGCGGCTGTCATGCCGAAGGAACCTTGCCCGGGGGATTAAGTGTAAGAAGAAGGGCTGCAGACCTCAATAAAAAATTACTCAGAGGGAGTACTTATACAGATTTTCATTCATGGGCAGATACTATCCGGAGGGGTGGACATGATTTCAAATATATCCTCGACTGGGTCAGTTGTTTTGCCCTGGCGGTTAATGAGGAGAATGCGTCGTTTGGCAGGGTAGTGACAGCGCCTACGAATGGAGCAGCCGGTGTGATACCGGCAGTACTGTTGTATTATGTAGTCTTTAATGAAGGCAATTCAGAAGAAAATATCACCCGGTATTTATTGACGGCGTCAGAGATCGGCAGTATTTTCAAGAAAGGAGCTACTATATCTGCGGCTATGGGGGGCTGCCAGGCAGAGATCGGTGTATCATCTTCTATGGCGGCAGCGGCATTGACAGAAGCGATGGGCGGCACACAACGGCAGGCATTGATGGCGGCTGAAATTGCGATGGAACATCATCTCGGTATGACCTGCGACCCGATCGGCGGGCTGGTACAGGTTCCCTGCATTGAAAGAAATACTATGGGTGCCATTAAAGCGATCACTGCTTCTCAACTGGCGCTGCAAAGTTTGCCTGATTATGCCAAAGTATCTTTAGATGGCGTGATCAAGACCATGTGGGATACTGCTCTTGACATGAACAGTAAGTATAAAGAAACGGCTGACGGTGGCCTGGCAGTAAATGTGCCGTTGAGCTTGCCGGAGTGCTGATACAGGACATTAGTTCAGTTCAGCAATGGGTTCGTTTCGATCTCTTTGGTATCTATCTCGCTGTAATCCCTGATAACATTATACAATGTTCCTCTTTCCACAGGTTTTCTTTTTGCCTGCTTAATAAGCGTTACCAGTTCCGCCGTGCTCATCGAGGGATTTTGTTCTTCAGAGCCAGCCATAGAATAGATCTTTGTGGTGTCATCTATTGTTCCGTCAATATCATTTACCCCGAATGATAAGGTCAGTTGCGCATTTTGCCGTCCCAGCATCGGCCAATAAGCTTTGATGTGTGGGAAATTATCTAAATATATCCGGCTGACAGCATACATCTTCATGTCTTCAGCTACACTGACCTCCGGAACATTACTCATGTCGTTATCCTTATTCCGGAATTTTAGCGGGATGAATGTATTGAAGCCGCCGGTTTTGTCCTGCAGTTCTCTCAGCCGCCGCATATGATCGATACGGTGATGGTATTTTTCAATATGGCCATAGAGTAGGGTGGCATTGGAGTGCATACCAAGCCGGTGTGCCGTTTCATGTATGTGCAGCCATCCGTCAGCATCTACTTTATCAGCGCATATCTGTTGTCGTATTTCTGTATCAAATACCTCAGCGCCACCGCCCGGCAAGGAGTCCAGTCCGGCTTCTTTTAAATACTTCATTCCATCCTCCATACTCATTTTTGCCTTACGGAACATGTAATCAAGTTCTACAGCGGTGAAACCTTTTATGTGTAATTCAGGTCTGTGCGCTTTTATCTTTTTCAGCAGTTCTGCAAAGAACTCCAGGTTCATCTTAGGATGAACACCGCCTACGATATGTACTTCGGTCACTGGTTTGCCATCATAACTCTTTACAATGTTCATCATCTGGTCCAGGCTGAGTTCCCAGCCTTCATCACGATGGGCATACAGGCGGCTATAGGAACAGAAATTGCAGCTGAAGACACATACATTGGTGGGCTCGATATGAAAGTTGCGGTTGAAGTAGGTGATATCCCCATGCTTGCGTTCCCTTAAAAGATTGGCCAGACTGCCAACAAAACCAGGACTCCCTTTTTCAAATAGCAGCAAAGCATCTTCATCAGTAATACGGGCGCCGGCTATTATTTTATCGCTGATATCTTTCAGTTCACGGGACAAATTACCTGTAGGGATCATATCTCATAATTCAGGCAGCAAAGGTACAGTAATGTAAATAAAAAAGCCTTCCGTGATTAACGGAAGGCTTTGTGTAAGATCAGTTAGCTGTATGATTAATTCGATTTCATGATCCTGATCTGCTGATCCTTGCTCTTGTCTGAGTAACCAAGGTTCACAATATAGAAACCTGCAGATTTGCCGGTCAGATCAACCGTGATCACATTGGACGCACCACCGCTGCCGAACGTTTTGTTCCATACAAGCTGGCCGGCACTGTTGTAAACGGTCACATAACGAAGATCTGTCGGCGCCTGCACATACCAAAGGTTGAACTGCTCAGTGAAAGGACTTGGTGTAATGATGAAGCCTTCTGTTTTCAGCCTTGCCGGCAATGTGCGGGTCGAAAGGTTCACATTATCAATGAACACGTTGTTCTGGTTGTTGGTCGAGTTCCTGAATACGACCTGCAATGGCCCGTTCGGAGCGTAAGCTGTCAGGTCAATGGTCTCCTTTCTCCACAGGTAATAAGCATTAGGTGCGTATTCTGTAGCGACAGGTGTATTGTCGTAGATCGTCTGTAAAGCAGTGCCCCACTTTTTGTAAACAGATGTAAATGTGTTACCACAATCTTTGGTCACCAGTACTTCAAGCGTATCCATCGGAACCGTTCCGGTTGCGGCTACCTTAGTAGCAGCTGAAAGGTCAAAGGAGAGTTTTACAGAGTCAACACCGGTAAAGCTGAGTACCGGTGTGTACATCGCATCTCTCTGGCCATTGAACAGGTACCCGAAGTTCCTCATATAAGCAGAACCTGTGCTGTTAAAGCCGGTCGCTGCTTTTTGCCATGTAGTAGATGCATCCGGGTTGCTGATGGCCCATCCGGTCGGAATGAAAGTGCCTCCTTCGAAGCCTTCTACCAGGGGAGCGGCAATTGTGGATACTGAGTAAACTGTTCTGACCAATGTATCATTGACGCGGTATTGGTCGCCGGTACCGCCAGCAGTAACCGGGTCAATAGTGTAAGCAGTAATAGTATTGGCGCCGGTTACCAGAGTCCGTGCAGTCAGTGCTACGGTTGCGGTAGCATTCGGAACAAGATTTACACCTGTAACTGTCGTGGTATCAGGTGTACCCGTTCCAATCCTATAAACAACTTTATATGCTGTTACTGCTTCAGTTCCCTTGTTGCGTATTGTCGCAGATGGTGTATAGGCAGTGGTACATTGGATATCCGGTGTTACGGCAGTCACTTCCAGATCTCTCTTGAATACGGGAGCGATATTGATATTATCAATGAAGATATTATTACCCCAATCATTCCTGTTTTCAAACTGCACAATGAGACTTCCTCCGGTGAAAGTGTTATTCAGGCTGATCGTTTCAGTTCTCCATTGTGCGTCTGTCGGATCCCTGAAGTCTTCATCGCTGGATCCGGCGGTCGCTAAAGTCGTACCTGATTTGCTGTAAACGCTGGTGAAAGTGGCACCACAGTCAGTAGATACCAATACCCTTAACCTGTCGAGTGAGCCAGGATAGTTCTTATGTGCTACATCAAAAGAGATATTGACTGATTCAGCATTGGCGGTATTTACCGGTGGTGCTGCCAGAATATCCAGTTGGCCAATGGTATTGTTGTTGTAATTATCGATAAAGGCAGAATAGCTGCTGGTCTTACCTGGTGTTGTTCTTACCCATGTTACGTTAGCATTGGGGTTTTGCAATGTCCAGTTAGCCGGGGCAAAAGTGGCACCTTCAAAGCCCTGTACAACGTTCGGGAACGTAGTCGTAGCTATTGTGAATGTCCTTGTCAGCGTATCATTGGCTTTGCTGGCATCCAATGTGCCGGAAGCTGTCAGTGGATCTGCAACAAAGAACTTAATGGTATGCGAACCTGCTGATGGGGTGATAGCAGCGAATGTAGCAGTAGAGGTAGCTGTAGGCGCCAGAACACTGTTCACAGCCTGGATCACCGGTGTACCGCCATCCAGTATATAACCAACTTTAAAGGAGTTCACATTTTCGTTGCTGCTGTTTCTTACAGTGAATGACGGCGCAAAGCTGGCACACTCATACGTATTGGGGCGGGTAATGCTGTTGGCTACCATATCCACGAACGGAGGATTGCCAATATTGATATTGTCGAGCCAGATCCTGTTACCAAAACCGGCTTTACTTCTGAATACGACGAATAACTGGGTGCCAAGATCAGATGCTGCCAGGTTGATGGTCTCTGTCCTCCATTCACCGCTGTTGGCAGGGGTGAAGGCTGAGGCAGTGGTGAAACCAGGCTTGGTTGCCAGTGTTGAACCACCTTTCTTGTAAACCTGTGTATAAGTAGCGCCGCAATCTTTTGAAATAAGCACGATTAGTGTATCGCTGAATGCTGCAGAGAACGGTGAATAAGCCACATCAAATTTGATCTGTGCTGCTGTCAGTCCTGTTGTATTGATGACAGGAGAACGGATGTCATCAAATTTACCTGCCCCGTCAAAATCATAGTGATTGATCACCGCAGATGTTACATTAGATGTACTGCTTGGGGGGGCTCCTGCTGGTGTAGCTAATTGCCATATCGGGGGCACACCATTCGATTCGATCGTCCAGGGAGCTATAGACGGATTATCAAAATTCTGTGAAACAGGGATGCTGCCCGGGGCGGCAATGTTCACATTGACGCTGAGCGTATCATTTGATGTCACCGGGTCTGCAATACCGTTAGGATCGCTGGTGAATAATTTCAATGTGTTGGCGCCAGTAGTCAATGTAACGGAAGGCACAGCCACAACTGTAGTCTGACCGGAAGCAAGGCTGAGTCCGGTGATGGTATTGGTAACGGCAGGCCCGGTTCCGATCCTGGCGCCTACTGTTACAGATGTCATCGTGTTCAAACCATTATTGGTGATCCGGATCCTTGGTGTAAGTGTACCGGGACATATAGGATTGCCATAAGTGATTACACTGCAGCTTGGTCCTACTTCACTTCCGCCAGGATTGATAACTGCAACAGGAGCTGCGTCCAGGTTTGGACCGCTGGCGGGAGGTAAACAACCGGGCGAGGTCAGGTAACCTGTACGGCAGTTAGCTACTACCCATTCCATACGGGCGGCCTGTTTGATGGTAAACATAGAATAGCAGGCATCGTCTGTGTAATCCATATAATTCTGGTATTGGAAACCGGGGCTGGAAGCCGAACATGCATCTGTCCTGGTTCCGCTCGGGCAACCTCCTGTAGCACCTGCCTGGTTAGGGGTATCCCCGATGGCCTGGTCGCTGGCCCCACCAGCTAAAGTAGCATCGGTGATTACGCATGTGCCCGGCAAATTGCGGAAGTCTGAACTGGTACAGGCAGAACCATCATCACCCCAAATATGGTATAATCCAAAATAGTGACCTGCTTCATGGGAAAGTGTACGACCCATATTGAAACTGGGGTCAACGTAGCAGGGATTGTTTGAGGTGCCTACTACATCGGTTACCACACCTTGCTGCGAAGCAGTAGAAGTTCCGGGGAAAGTAGCATAGCCTAAAAGACCACCACCGGTTCCTACCCACACATTGAAGTATTGGTTAAAATCCCATGCATCAAGACCACCAGAGGCCGTTACTTTGATGGGATCTGTGGACCCGGCAGTATATGCGGTTGAACTGCTTCTTCTTTCAATACCATTTGTTGGAAGACCTGAAGGGGTTCTTTGTGCCAGACAAAAACGAAGCTGGCTATGCCCTCTTACAGGGTAAAACAAGGTTCCGTTGGTACTGTCAGGGTTAAGTCCTGAATAGTCAAGGTTCAGGCGATCTACCTGTGCCTGTATGTCCGCATCGGTTACGATATAGGGGTTCGGTAATACAATGTGAAATACGATAGGGATAGTTACGATCGCATTCAGCCTGTTACCTGTGCCTCCCTGCTGAGAACCCCTGTTTTGCTCCAATTGCTGAAGCAACATCTCATTGGCCTGTTTCAGGCTGGGGTTAGTGCGATAGACATCTTCGAGGTGCGTCATCGTACCGCACCTGTGATCATCAGGCCGTTTTTTTTCACGGGCTCCTGAAGCTGTCTCCTGCAGCTGGGATAGCGTGGTCGATTGCTGCTGTGCAAGAACGGAAAAACTAAAAAATAATAAAACCGTTAATGGCAGAAAAGTAGATTTTTTCAAAGCAGTATAGTTTTAGTTTAATAATGGAAGTTTATTCGTCCGAAAGCGGCTACAATTATACAGAATAATACAAACACTTAGAAAAAAATCTTCGGTAGTACTGACCGGCCGTTACTTTCTTATTTTCAATCAGTTTTCTGGTTAATCAGGTTGCTGCAAAGGCTATTTATATGTCGAAAAATTAGTAACTGAAAATACCTATCTTCCGGTCTTGATTCAATCACTTCTTTCATTCCAAAACTCCTGCTGATGAATATCAAGTCAAGGCTGACCATTCTTAGTTTTCTGCAATTTTTTGTCTGGGGTGCATGGCTGATCACGATCGGAACGTATTGTCTCAATGCTAAAGGGTGGAGCTTTCCCGAATTTGGAGCGATATTTTCTACATTGGCTATTTCTTCCATTTTCATGCCTCCGCTGACCGGCATTATTGCCGACAGGTGGGTAAACGCAGAACGTTTATATGGCCTTTTACATATCCTGTATGGTGTCGTATTGTTTTACGTGCCGCAGGTCAATGATCCGGATACCTTGTACTATGTTATCCTCGCGGCAATGATCTGTTACATGCCAACCATTTCTTTGTCTAACTCTATTTCATACACGATCCTGAAGAACAATCATTATGATGTGATAAAAGCATTTCCACCCATCAGGGTTTTTGGAACTATCGGATTTATAGCGGCTTTGTGGACCACCAATCTGTCAGGCAGCAAAGCCAATTCTAACCAGTTCCTGATCGGGGCAGTGGCGGCGATATTATTAGGCTTGTATGCATTTACACTTCCCAAATGCCCGCCACCCAAAGCCATTTCCAGGAATGCTTCCATTATTGAGCAACTGGGATTGAGCGCATTCAAATTATTTGCGAAATACAAAATGGCTTTGTTCTTCCTTTTTTCCATGTTACTGGGCGCAGCATTACAACTGACCAATATGTATGGAGATTCCTTTATTACTGGTTTTGAAAGACAACCTCAGTATGCTGATTCTTATGTTGTAAAGTATTCTACAGTGATTCTTTCTATTTCACAGATATCTGAAACAGTATTTATACTGACCATCCCGTTCTTTTTGAAACGATTCGGAATTAAGAAAGTGATGCTGTTTTCCATGCTGGCATGGGTGCTTCGTTTTGGATTGTTTGCCTATGGCGATCCTTCGTTGTTCGGCACCTCCCTGATCATTCTTTCCTGTATCGTTTACGGGATGGCGTTTGACTTTTTCAATATCTCGGGGTCTTTATTTATCGAGAC
Organism: Chitinophagaceae bacterium; assembly: GCA_016787135.1. Lineage (GTDB taxonomy): Bacteria > Bacteroidota > Bacteroidia > Chitinophagales > Chitinophagaceae > VBAT01. The sequence goes on from JAEUVK010000105.1 coordinate 41,528, forward strand.
CAATACAGATTCCGGCATACGGGCCAGTGCACAAGGCCTGTTCATGATGATGACAAACGGAATTGGGGCCTGGATGGGAAGTACGATCAGCGGGTATGTCATCGGAAAATATTTTATACTTCCAAATGGCGATAGTGACTGGCATGGTATCTGGCTTTGCTTCGCCATTTATGCATTGGTCGTCGCTGTGTTCTTTACGATACTATTCAAACATAAACACGATCCAAAAGCAGTTGAAGCAGTTCAACATTAACCACTCTCTAAAAAACTAAAACCCCGTTCACCGAACGGGGTTTATAATTTTCCGATAAAGCGGATTATTTATATATGCGCTTCGATCTTTTTTACAAAGTTGTTTTTTGGCTGTGCGCCTACTAATTTGTCAACTACCTGGCCGTTTTTGATGAAAAGGATTGCGGGGATAGAAGTGATGCCATAGTTCATAGATACCTGCGGGTTGTTGTCCACGTTTACTTTACCCACGTTCACTTTACCATCATATTCTTTGGAGAGTTCTTCAATAACCGGCCCGATTGCCCGGCAGGGACCACACCATTCTGCCCAGAAATCCACTACGGTCAGTTTATCAGAAGCCAGCACATCAGTCTGGAAATTGGAATCATTGAATTCTTTTGCCATTGTATAGATTTTTATTTTTTTTAGTTATCAAAAGACTGCAAATTTAAGCCCATGACTAATAACAGGCAAAGCTGGCAGAAAGTTGTGTAAAACTTGTCATTCTTTTCTGTCGGTCAACCGACATAACTGCTATAAAGGCACTGCTTATGAATTCGTTAACACCTGTACTTCCAGTTCAGGTTTGTTTTCAATAAAATGGATCAGTTCTTCATTCATTTCAAAAGTATTCGTGCCCCGGGTAAGCGTTACTTTCAGATTGCTCTTAGGTTCTGCCAATACAAAATTCAGAGTAGTGCGTCCTCCGCGGTAGTTACGCATGTTCTTCTCCACAAACTCCACCATTTCCTTAGTTATATCCTGGGGGTGGATTTCAATGTTGATCTGGCGGGTCAATGTTTTCTTTAATGTTTCTGCTAATGAAACCTGCTGTACTTTAAATTCAAATTCATCTTTATTATACCGGGGTTTGAAGTAGCCTGTGATCATAACCGTACTGCCCTGTTGAAGGAACGGTGATATTTTCAGGTAATCTTCGCTGAATAAAGGGAATTCTGTTTTGCCGGAATAATCTTCGATCACGAAGTTCCCGTACTTATTCCCGCTTCGTGCTATTCTATGCTGCGCATCCGCTACCAGCCCAAGTATGCGGAATATTCTTCCGGGATTAGGTTGCAGTTTGATCGCTTCTTTGAATTCGTTGAAATCACTGATAGCAGTAATGCCGTAATGTTTCATTTCAAAACGGTAGTGATCCAGCGGGTGGCCGCTCAGGAACATGCCGGTCACTTCTTTTTCATGATCCAACTGCTGTGTCAATGACCAATGCTCACATTCAGGCAATCGTGGAGGCGGAATTTCCATCGTAATGGGCAGATCGCCGAATAATGTATTGGAAGTGGAAGCATTTTGTGTAGTTATTACCTGTCCGTATTTAATAATTCTTTCAAGACCGGTGATGGTTTCTCCTTCAGGTGTGTAGAAAAACTGCGCACGGTGATGTTCGGAAAAACAATCAAAACCGCCGGCATAGGCCAGGCTTTCCAAAGTTTTTTTATTAACTGTTCTTTGATTGATGCGTTTAATGAAATCAAAAATGTTGGGATAAGAGCCTCCTTTTTTTCTTTCTTCTATGATGCTTTCAACAGCAGCTTCTCCCACACCTTTTAATCCACCAAGACCGAAACGTATCTCTCCGGCTTTATTGACGGCAAAACCTTTTAATGACTCATTGATATCCGGCCCGAGTACTTTAATGCCCATCCGTTTACATTCTTCCATGAAGAAAGTGATCTTATCGATGCTGCCGGCGTTGTTCAATACCGCTGCCATGTATTCAGCAGGATAATGTGATTTTAGATAAGCTGTCTGATAAGCTACGTATGCATAACAGGTAGAGTGTGATTTATTAAAAGCGTATTGAGCGAATGCTTCCCAGTCGGTCCATATCTTTTCTAATTTATCAGCCGGCAATGATTTTGCCGTGGCGCCGCTGATGAACTGGGCCTTCATTTTATCCAGCACCGCTTTTTGTTTTTTCCCCATTGCTTTGCGCAATACGTCAGCATCGCCTTTACTGAAGCCGGCAAGCTTTTGCGCCAGCAGCATTACCTGTTCCTGGTAAACAGTGATGCCATAGGTTTCTTCGAGATATTCCTGCATTTCCGGAAGATCATACGTGATAGGCTCTCTCCCATGTTTGCGGTCAATATAATTGGGGATGTATGCGATAGGACCAGGCCGGTACAAAGCGTTCATAGCAATGAGGTCGCCGAATTTATCCGGTTTTAGCTCTCTCAGGTATTTCTGCATACCCGGACTTTCAAACTGGAATGTCCCGATAGTGGAACCGTGCTGGTACAGTCCAAATGTTTTCTTGTCATCTAATGGTATCTCATCTATATTGATGTCAACACCGTGATTTTGTTTGATAAGATTTAAAGCATTCTTGATAATGGTCAGGGTCTTCAATCCTAAAAAGTCCATTTTGATGACGCCGGCTTCTTCGATCACATTGCCTTCGATCTGCGTTACCCACAAGGGTGAATCTTTGGCGATCGCAACGGGGATTAATTCAGTGAGGTCTTTTGGTGCGATGATGATACCTGCAGCGTGTATCCCCGTGTTGCGAACCGAACCTTCCAGTCTTTCTGCCTCATGCAAAACTCTTCCGGCCAATGTTGTTTCCTGGCCGTAGATGTCCCGGAGTTTTTTTACACTTTCTAATTCATCGTTACCAAGTCCTTCTTTTTCTTCCAGCGATTTTTCACCTTCTTTTGGTTTCATTGGTGCATGGAGCACTCTTCTTAATTCAATACCGGGACGATCAGGGACCAATTTGGCTAAGGTATTTGATTCCGGCAACGGCAGGTCCATTACCCTGGCCACATCTTTGATACTCATCTTTGCTGCCATCGTACCATAAGTGATGATCTGCGCTACCTGGTTCTTGCCGTATTTGTCAACGACGTAATCGATCACTTTTTGTCTTCCTTCATCATCAAAATCCGTATCAATATCGGGCATTGATTTACGATCCGGATTCAGGAACCTTTCAAAAAGCAGGTTATACTTAATGGGGTCAATATTCGTAATGCCGATACAGTAAGCCACCACCGATCCTGCTGCAGATCCACGACCGGGGCCGATAAATACACCAATGTCCCGGCCGGCTTTGATAAAGTCACTTACAATTAAAAAGTAACCGGCAAAGCCCATTGTTTTAATGGTGTACAGTTCAAATTTTATCCTTTCATCTATTTCCGGGGTTATTTCTTTATACCGGCTTTTGGCGCCTTCCCAGGTGATGTGTTCGAGGTATTCATCCTGCGATGCGAATTTCTTCGGTACCTGGAAGAAGGGAAGCAGGATGTCCCGCTTCAGGTTGAGCAGGTCGATCTTATCAACGATCTCATTGGTATTATCTATTGCTTCCGGAAGATCATGAAACACTTTGGTCATTTCTCCCGTGGTCTTGAAATAGAACTGGTCATTGGGAAATGCAAAACGTTTATCTTTTACATGCACATCATCATCTACAAAGTCGCGAAGGGCCGGGGTGGTTACTTTCTCACCGGTGTTGATGCACAATAAAATATCGTGGGCATTGAAGTCTTCCCTGTCAACATAGTGTGAATCATTGCTGGCAATGACCTTTACATTATACTTCCTGGCAAACTTCAGTAATACCTCATTCACTTTGTCCTGTTCAGGCATTCCATGCCGTTGCAATTCTACATAGTAATCTTCCTGGAAAATGTTCAGCCACCATTTGAATTCATTCTCGCCTTCTTCTTCGCCTTTTTTTAAAATGGCCTGTGGTACAGATGCGCCAAGACAACAGGTAGTGGCAATTAATCCTTTGTGATGACGAAGTATAAGTTCTTTATCTATCCTGGGATATTTGCCGTACAGTCCTTCAATGAAGCCAAGTGATGTCAGTTTAATAAGGTTCCTGTACCCTTCTTCATTTTTTGCCAGCAATATCTGGTGGCAGCGCTTATCCTTCTGGTCCTTGGTAAAGGTTTTCTGGTGTCTTGTTTCTGTAATATAGAATTCACAGCCTACTACAGGTTTTACTTTCGGTTTGCCGTCTTCGCCTTTATGCTTGTACGCTTCTGCTACAAATTCAAAAGCACCGAACATATTGCCATGATCGCTGATCGCCAGGGCGGGCATCCCGTCTGCGATAGCTTTCTTGTATAAATTTTGTATTGAGGCTGCTCCGTCAAGAAGCGAGAACTGTGTATGTACGTGGAGGTGTGAGAATTTCATGGTCACTTGGTCAATAGTCCCCTTTGACTCTTCGACAAACTCAGAGATAAGGGCGACAAGTCAAAAAAATAAAACGGTCAGACGGCGAATTTCCGATTGTTTCGGGATTTGAAAAAGTGCTGTTTATTATTTGTTAGAAATCTATGTGCAAGCAATTGAGCGTGGGACATGTTTATAGCTTTCTGCTCATGGCTGCCGGCTATTTTTTAATAAAGCTGAAAACACTGATCGAGCCATTAGAGTAGCTGCAGACCCATGCTTCCAGTTTGTCATTGTCTTCAAACACATCAACGCCTACCGGGTGGCCCTTACAGGGAAGTGAAGCGACCTGTTGAAAATTGGTATCATTTATTTTAAATACTTCAACATAATCGCTGCTATAGCAGGTAACAAAAAGGAATTTGTGATTTTTGGACAATATGATCGTCCGTGGCTGTGCATGTGTGGGCGCCGTAAACAGTGTTTTACCGGTTTCGGCATCTATACAAGCTACTTTTGCCAGTTTATTGTAAGATACAAACAGGTGGCCGCTGGTATCCATTACTATGTGCCTCGGGTTTGATTCTACATTAATGTCTGTTTCTTTCATCCATGCCGTATTATTAATAACAGTGATGGTGGCGCCGCCCATGATGGCCACAAAGGAACGGTGTGCTTTATCATCAACTGCTATGCCACGCGGAATAGATGAAACAGGAACTGTGCCGATCACTTTAGCATAGGGGTATTCGTTTTCGTTCATTTCAAGGATGCTCACATTATACGAATGCCAGTTACTTACCAGCAGGTATTTATTATCCGCAGTGCGTGAAATGATCTTGGGTGTCTTACCGGTTGTTATCAGGGGCACATCAAAGGAATCTTTCTGATGTTGCCCGGGATAAATGACCCTGATCCTTTTTGAACCCTGTTTTTTGGCTCCATGCCCGCCTTGCAGGTCTGTTGCAATAGTTGAAGTATTTAATTCTATGGAATCAACCCTTATCGGAACAATGCCTTCCGCGTTATGCAATGATACCCACAATATTTTATCACCATGGCTAAGGCAGGCTTCCACAGGTTTTTCCTGGTAAGAGGGTATAGGTTTATCCTTTGCATAATCCCATCCGGTTCCTTTAGTTGGTTTGAATTTGAACTCCCGGATCACTTTTCTTGATGCTTGGTCAAATTCATATACACTCATGCCTTCGAGGTTCATGGCATAAAGCCTGGAGCCATTTGAGTTAAACAGAACGGATTTGGTTCCCGGTGCTGCATATAATAATTCAGTTTTGCTGTATTCCAGTTCTGAATAAGGTTTTAGCGTACTATCGGGTGCATATGTTGATATTACCGTATCTGCATTTGCGATCAGCAATAACGGGCCTATGCGTCTTTCAACAGTTGCTGAACTATGGCAACCGGCCATTAATAATGATATTCCGATATATTGAAACACCTGCCTCATAGCAATAAAGGACAATATAATTTAAAATGCCTAAGCTGGTTGCCCTGCTTGATCTTTATCAATAAGGTTTTCATTGTTGCACTGTCTGTTATTAATTAGTTGCCTGATATACAATAAGGAAATTAAAATTTCGTAGAGGGGCAGGCTGTTATTTGTGAGTTATATGATTTACTTTTGCAGACCGTCCCGACGATCAGGCAGGGTTTTTGAACAAGCCCGAAAACTCTAAAAAAGTCTCATGATCAGAAACTTATTCATTACGTTGTTAGTTATCACCTTGCTTGCCGGTTGTGCTTCGATGAAGCCAACGGGTTCGGCTAATAACAAACCAGCCGCTGCTAAACCGGTAAATTCTGCACCGAAACCTGCTGAGACAAAAAAGAACGACGTAAAGTTCCTTGACCAGATAACGGTGAATAACCAACTCACGGCTTCTGTAACTGATCAAAAGACTGAGCCTGCTGCAGCTGTCAGCTATATTGAAACAAAATCCCCGGACATTAATACTTCAACAGAAAGTTTTTCATCTCTTCAGTTAAAATACTCCCAGCTTCTCGGCGTAGAACCGGAACTGATCGAGAATACTGAATTGATAAAGAGTATTGATTATTGGTATGGTACCCGATACCAGATGGGGGGTACCAGCAAAAGTGGTATTGACTGTTCTGCATTTGTGCAGGCGGTTTACCTCTCAGCCTTTGCGATGGCCATTCCCAGAACTGCATTTGAACAGTTCAGGATCACTAACCGTATTTCCGCCGTGGAAATGAAAGAAGGGGACCTGGTTTTCTTCAATACTACCGGGGGTGTATCGCATGTAGGTATTTACCTGGGCAATAATAAATTTGTTCATGCTTCTTCTTCAAAAGGGGTGACCATCAGCGATCTTTTTGAGACCTATTATCTTAAACGTTTCCTGGGTGTAGGCAGAGTAGCCAAGTCAATGAGCAGCAACCGCTAATCGTTTTTCAGCTTTAATCTTTTGCAGATAGTTTGCCATACCGGTTTTACATCCGGCGAGAGTTTCATGCTTATTACACCTGTTCCATATAGTATAATGAATGCAAGACTGCGCAGGACCAGGCCTGTCAGTCCCTGTATGTGCCGGAACAGGAAATAACAAACAGCATAACAAACAGCAGCCAGCAGTATCGCATACACGGATTGTATTGTAAAAGGGAATAGCCTGAATTTTTTCCAGAGAAAAATAATGCGGATCGCATTGTAAATAGTAATAGATACCAGGTTGGCAAATGCCGGCCCGATGATCCCGTATTCTTTGGTAAGAAAGTAAGTGAGCGGCAGCATGAATGCCAGCAGAATCACCCCGCTGACCAGTTCAAATTTCCACCAGGTAGAGGTAGCAATGATCTGTGCATTCATTCCGGTGCCTAAATCAATGATGCGGGTAATACCGAGGATCAGAAAAGCATTGAAGCCAAGTAAGAAGGATTCTTTTAATCCGAATGTAATGATCGCTTCCCTGTAGTTGAGCGCTATAAGAATGAAAATGCCACAGGCAAAGATGAGCAGGTTGATGGACGAACGCTGATAGACCCTTTGCAGGAGTTCCATATCTTTTTCTTTCCAGGCCCTTGATAAATGGCTGATCGAGGCCGCAACAATACCTCTTTGCGGCGCCTGTATCACGCTGGTCATGATCTGGGCAAGACCAAATATACCTGCTTTATCCAGGCCTCCAAGCGAAGCGATAACAATGGAGTCAAACACCTGCGAAGTAGTAAAGATCAGGTTGCCTGCATATACAAAACTGCAAAGTTTAATGATCTGTTTAAGGTACCTTCTGCTGACCTTACTGATAGTAAATGTAAAGTGGACTTTTTTGGTAACGATCAGGTAGATAAATATAATGATGGCAATGCCGGGATAGGTAAAAGCATACAGTTTGATGAAAAGATCAAAATCCTTAATGAGGTTGAAGGTGAATAGCACGATCAATACCGTGGTGAATAACCTCCATTGCACTTCCCGCAGGTAGCTGGTGAAAGCCGCTTTATTAAAATTCCAGGCATAAACTTCGAGTACGGAATAAATAGTAAGGCCAAATCCCATCGGGAATATCCAGTAGTAATAATTAAGCAGTAAAGGGGAGTGTTCCCCGAATTTCCGGATGATCAGGTGTTTTAATATCAGCCCGGCTATCATAACAAGTATAAAACCTGCCGTGGAAATAAGTAATGCCCACGTCAGCATATCTATCTTGCGGACAGGCAGGTGATCTTTATAATAAGGATAGAATTTAAATATATAAGAAGGCATACCGAGTACGGCAAAGGCCATCATCATCGAGGCGATGGCAATAAAAATAGTAGTGAGCCCGTATTGATCTTCTGTAAAAAGGCCTTCTTTGGTAAAAAAGTAAATATTCAGCATTCCAATAGCAAAGCCGATGTAAATGATAAATGAAGAAATGATGCTTTGCTTGCGGATAGTGCTCATGCGGTAAAGATAGTAGTGAATGGTGAATGGGCAATTGACAGTATGCGATGGTAAATTGCAGCCATCAGATCTTTTTGACCTCGATATAAAAATTTCTATCGGGTAAGAAACCAGTGGCCCCCGCTTGCAGTATGCTCTTCTGCCATTGGGTGGTCGGCTTGATCCATCGTTCTTTATCACCTTCTGTTATTTTGACCGGCATGCTGAAACCTGGCACTACATTGACCCAGCGGTACTGGATATCCCGTCCATTGATCTTATATTCCAGCACGGGGATCTTGGTTGTCCGCAGGTATTGGTCAAATATCCGGGAAAGGTCCCTGCCTGATTTCTTACTAAAGTAGGCTTCCACTTCTTTTGAAGTAGTCGTTTTATGATAGAGATCTTTATTCAGGCCCCTTAATATCTCCCTGAATTTTTCATCACCAATGATCTGCCGGATCGTATGCAGCAGGTTGGCGCCTTTGGCATACATATCGCCGCTGCCTTCTTTATTTACGCCATACGGACCAATGACAGGCTTGTCATTATTAATATTACGACGCAGCCCCTGGCAATAGGCATCGGCGGCATTTTTACCGTATTTACATTCCACAAAAAGCGGTTCTGAGTAATCGGTAAAGCCCTCGTGAACCCACATATCAGCAATGTCGTTTGTTGTGATATTGTTCCCAAACCACTCATGGCCGCTTTCATGCACAATAATATAATCCCAGTCCTTTCCCCAGCCGCTGCCCGACAGGTCCCTGCCAAGATAACCATTCATATACTTGTTGCCGTATGCTACGGCGCTCTGGTGTTCCATGCCAAGATGCGGTGATTCTACTAATTTATAACCGTCTTCATAAAAAGGGTAGGGGCCAAACCAGTTTTCAAAGCATTGCAGCATGGGTTTTACATCGCGGCCAAATTGCTTCATTGCTTTTTCAAGATTGTAATCGAGTACCCAGTAGTCAAGATCGAGTTTTCCTTTTTCGCCATTGTATTCATCATGCCAGGTAGCGTATTTGCCGATATAGGGGATAATATTATAATTATTGATCGGGCTTTTTACTTCCCATGTCCATGAGGTTGTACCATCATTATTGTTTTTCTTGTTGGTAAGTCTTCCATTCCCGACGGCAGTTAAAGTATCCGGCGCAACGATGGTTAACGAAGCGCCGTTATCCGGTTCATCACTTTGATGGTCTTTGCAGGGATACCATACGCTGGCCCCCAGTCCCTGGCAGGCCACACTCATCCACGGATTTCCTTTTTCATCTTTTTTCCATATCCAGCCGCCATCCCAGGGCGGATTGATAGCCTGACGGGGTTTGCCGTGATAGAAAATTATTATTGAATCTTCCAGGTCAGCTTCCGCCCACAGTGAAACAAAGGCAACATTTCCTTCTCTTTTGAACTTTGCCTTACCTGGCCGGTTTCCTTCCCTTTTTATCTTTGAATGTGAACCGATCCATATTGGCTCATTCCATATTATACTATCAATGATCAATGGTTGCTGCAGGTCTATCTGCATGTTGTATTCACCTTTGAGAATTTTAGCCAGTATGTCATAACTAAGTTTTTTCGAAAATCTATATATGATTGTTACCTTCCCCTCGATTGTCTTGTTCTGAAAATCCGGCTTCACGGTAATGTCATATTTCAATACATTCCACGCTTTTCTTCCTTGTGTGATGCTTCCCCTCAGTGTATCCTGTTGTGTAAACTGACCGGAAGATAATTGGGAGGCTAAAAGAAATGATAGCAGGATAAACGTCTGGGAAAAGTATTTCACGCCTGAATGAGTTTGAATTGTAAATTTAACCGTTCATGGGCAATATGCTTGTTAAAAGACAATACAGATTGATAAAAGGCGCTTGTTTCCTGTGCCTCGTATCTTGCACTTTATTTCTTGTTGCTTGTTACAGCGGCAAAAGATCAGACAAAATGATCTTCCGGTATAATGCCGATACCGGTATCCCCTCCCTGGATCCGGCGTTTGCCAAGAATCAATCAATGATGTGGCCTGCCCACCAGTTATTCAATACACTGGTAGAAGTAGATGACAGTCTCCGCATTGTTCCTTCGCTGGCCAAAAGCTGGGAAATATCTGATGACCGGCTGTTATTCACTTTTCACCTGCGGGATGATATTTTCTTTCATGAGGATGATGCATTTCCCGCTGGCAAAGGCCGTAAGATGACGGCTGCAGATGTGGTGTATAGCTTCTCCCGTATCATGAATAAACAAACCGCCAGCCCCGGCGGCTGGATATTCAATGGCAAAGTGGATACGCTGCAGCCATTCAAAGCTATTAATGATACTACCTTTCAGTTAAGACTTATCCGGCCATATCATCCGATTCTCGGCATACTCTCGATGCAGTATTGTTCTATTGTAGCCAAGGAAGCAGTCGATAAATATGGCAGTGATTTCCGCCGTCATCCTGTTGGTACCGGCCCTTTTCAATTCGTCGTGTGGGAGGAGGGGCAGGCACTTGTACTGAAAAAAAATGCCCGCTACTTTGAAAAAGACAGTGCCGGTAACAGGTTACCGTATCTGGACGGTATCAAGATCACATTCTATGATAGCAAGGCTACAGAGTTCTTATTATTCCGGCAAAAGCAGCTTTCTTTCATAAATGATATTGATGCGTCATTCAAGGATGAGGTATTGACCAAAAAAGGAGCGCTTCACAAAGCATGGGAGGGCAAGATCACATTACAGGCCACACCTTATCTCAATATTGAATACCTGGGTATCCTGGTCGATTCAACAAATGTGCTGGTTAGAAATTCGCCATTACGATCAAAAAAAATAAGACAAGCCATCAATTATGGGTTTGATCGCCGGAAAATGATCCTTTACCTCCGGAACTCTCTTGGCAATGCGGCAGAATCAGGTTTTGTGCCGATGGGATTACCTTCATTTAATGACTCGATCGTAAAGGGTTATCAATATGATCCTGCCCAAAGCCGTCAACTCCTGGCAGAAGCAGGCTTTCCGGATGGTAAGGGTTTGCCTGTAATAAAACTTCTCACCATTCCCATTTATGCAGAAATGGGAAATTTCATAGCCCGCCAGTTAGAAGAGACCGGCATCAAAGTACAGGTAGAGGTTATGCAGAAGGCGTTGCTGATAGATATGACGGCTAATTCTACCGCTCTTTTTTTTAGGGGTAGCTGGATCGCTGATTATCCTGATGCCGAGAACTACCTTTCTGTTTTTTATTCGAAAAATCCGGCCCCTCCCAATTATACCCGTTACAAAAACCCGCAATTCGACGCTTTACTGGAGAAGGCCCTGGTGGAAACCAATGATTCGATACGCTATATCCTTTACCGGAAGGCTGATCAATTGATGATGAATGACGCACCGGTGGTTCCGCTTTGGTATGATAAAGCAGTAAGATTGGTTCAAACCAATGTGCAGGGGTTTACCCCTAATGCCCTGAATCTTCTCGAACTGCGAAGGACAAAAATCGCAGACTAACACAGGTAAGTTTCTATTGGCGGAAGAATGTTTACTTCATCTTTTACTGAATTATTTGCGTACAAATACGAGCCCTTTTATTGGTAAATACCGTATTTTATGAAAAAATATTTTTACCCCTAACCTCCTGATCCGTATAGGATTGGCTGGCACGCCATCCCTTGAAACCCGCTACAGGCTTGCATCATCCAAAAACCCAGTATATTTTCACACTGTCAAGTAAGTTGTTTTACGGCGATAACATCCGAAGAGCTGTAGAAAATGTGCGACGGGAAAAGTGAAATAACTACCTGACCCCTTAATCTGAAACCTTTAAGAAACAAACCGTACTTATGAAAGCGAATGCTACCCTGTCCGTTCTTAGAATTTGTGCTTTAGTTTATGCGATGTCTGCTATCACGACAGTTGCACATTCGCAAGCCCCCATTTATAAGTTTAAGAACCCCACTCTTATTTCTGGAACCGGAGGACAGGCTGGTGCTGTTTACCGTTTTCCCAATGTTTATACTTCAGGCACTAATTATGATGCCTTGGTGACCATCCAGAACAAAGTAGGAAGCATCAGCCTGCAGAATATTGACCGTACGGCTGACGGCTATGATGAAGCATTTCAGCCGGAATACAGGGTCGGTGCATCCAGCAATGCTTACTTCGATTTCCTGATCACTTTTGTTTTAGCAGGAACCAATACGCCTGCCTCACAGGCAATGGTGGATGTAAGCGGCCTGGATATTGACGGTAGTCTTTCAGGAGCTACTTCACTCAAAGAGTTTAACAGGATCGATATGGGTGGCGGAATATGTACATTTAATTACCTGGGAAGTCAGCTTACCCTTTCACAAATTGGTACAGCATACGATGGCAGTAATTTCACCGGAATCTTATTCGGCGCCCTGGTAGACACGGCAGCAAAAGAAGTGATGTTCTCTGTATCTAATGTGAACGTAACATCATTTACCTTCCGGGCAGGTGCTAATAACGGTACAAGCGGTTCAAGCACCCGTTATGCCAGTTTATATTTTAAAACATTCGCTTATCCCAACCTGGCCATTCTTTCTTCCAAAAATCTTGCATCATTCAGCGGCGTGGCCGATGGTGATAAGGCAAAGCTTACATGGACGTTGACCCCGGATAATACAGCCGACAAAGTAATATTGGAAAAAAGCAGTACCGGCGGCAATTTTCAGCCTGTTGCCGAGTTCTGGATAAATGCAGATGGGAAAACGCAGAACAATTATAATTATACAGATACCAAAGGAGCTGATGCGGCATATTACCGCCTGAAAGTGATCGGGAAAGACGGGAAGATGGAGTATAGCAATATACTTGTGTTCCGCAGCCAGGGAGCAACTACAAACCCGATGACCATATATCCTTCACTGGTACAGTCTTCCACTACGGTAAGCCTGACCTCAGCAGGGAAAGAGAATGCAGTGATCATCATTACTGATATGAGTGGCCGTACCGTGAAGCAGCAGACTATCCTGCTTCAGAAAGGAACAAACAGTATCCAGTTATCAGGTTTTGACCAGTTCAGGAAAGGTAACTATATCGTATCAGTGAATACGGCTCAGCAAAAATTTGCTAAACAGATAATCGTGCAATAAAATCTGTATCCTGTTATTAACCGTTCGTACACTTTTTTGTGACCCGTAAAAGACGTGCTTATGAAAACGAATGGTACTCAAATACTGATTGTAAGAATACTCTTATTTATTCTGATCAGCTTATACTCTATACTTGTATTCGGCCAGCCTGATTATGATTTCCGCAATCCGGCCCTGCTCAGCGGAACTGACAAACAAATAGGAGCTGTTTACCGCTTCAAAAATGTTAAACCTGGCATTCATGCTAACGTAACGATCACCGATATGACCAATGGCCTTACCATTGGAAACATTGATGGCGGATCCGGTTTTGTCGAAGCATTACAACCTGTCATTAATGTTCCTGCAGGAAAGAACGGTTACCTGGAAATGAAGATCGATTTTATTGATGGGGCAACCGGGCTCCCTTCCATACAAACTGAGGTACCAATGACACCTATAGATGTAGATGGTCAGATGGCCTCAGGAAGGCCCGTTAATGAGTATGACATGGTACAGATGATCAGCGGCTATGTTGATTTTGATATGCTTGGCGGCGAGTTATCAATAGGTTTTCCCGTAGGCTGGGTAACAGGCACCAATACTGCTTCTATTGATTACCCCGGAATAGATACTATGGCAAAACAGGTCATGTTCACCGTGGTGAACGGAAGCATCAGTTCTATCATTGCGAGGGTAGGGGCCAATAACCAGACCACCAGTTCTCAGCAGCGATTAAGAAGTATTTATTTTATGCGGTTTCAATACCCGAATTCTTACCTGGCTTCTCCGGCGCTGGTTTCTTTTTCCGGCAATAAAACAGGGGATGCGGTAAAGCTGGACTGGTCACTGGCAGCAGATAATGATGTAAATAAAGTGCTGCTGGAAAGAAAACCGGGTACAGGTGATTTTCAACTGTTGCAGGAATGGCAATTGAATAAAGAGAACGATTTCAGCTATACAGACAATGAACCCGGCAGTGAAAAAGTGTATTACCGGTTAAAACTGATCTACGCCACAGGCAAGATCGAATACAGTAATATTCTCAGTTTCCGGCTGAACGGACCCGTTAAGCAAACGATCGATGTATATCCTACTGTCAGTAGCGGAACTTTCACAGCCAATATTTATGCTGACAAGACCCAGTCCTCAATATTGCAATGGACCGATATGTCAGGCAGAATGATACAAAGGCAGCAGGTCGTTTTGCAGAAAGGGGATAACAGCATTTATCTTTCAGATAATAGCGGGATAAAAAAAGGTAACTATATTATTTCTGTAACAATGGATAACAAGATTTTATCAGACAGGGTGATCATTCAGTGAGGAGTATCCGGAAACAGGATGGAATTATTACAATTGGACGGTTGGTGATAATAAACTAAAAGGGTGGTTCATTCCACCCTTTTACATTTCGTGAGTTAATAACGGATGGCCAGGTTAGCGTCGCCCGAAGATACCAAACCGTACACCGGCCTCACCCAGTATCATATTGGTTTTTGATTCCCTTTGCGTAAAGAATACATCCCCGTTATTATCTATATACGGATCGGTCAGGTATTTGGTATTTGTTCCGGCCAGGTAAGAGGTTTTAAAAGATAAAGCGATCTCTTTTCGTTTACCTACGGGTATTTCAAAACCAATCCCAGGTCCGAAAACAAAGGCCCAGTAACCCTTTGTAAGGTCTCCGCCTCCATACTGTGAGCCGAAAAAGGTGAGCCTTTCAACATCTACCGATGAAAAGAACAGGTTGGTGCCGATGGTTCCGTCAACAAATACCAGTACGGCCTTATCCTGCGGAGTGATATCTGCCCTTGCTTTGAAAGCAAGTGAAAAAACATTGTTGGTAGCGCTTATCCGGTACCGGTCATAAAAGCCCATATAATAAATATCAAACGAGCGGGACTCACTCGCTGTTACCAGGTAGCCGATCTCTCCGCCGATACTGACCGGTCCGTCCTTAGCAAGCCTTGTCAGAATGTTCCACCGGATGCCCCCGCCGGTCTGTGGATAGGTTGATTTGTATTGTCCCTGGGGAAAACTCAGTTGCAGGCTGACGGTTGATATTGTTTTTTGTGCCGAAACTATGTTGACCGTACAAACGACTGACAAAGCCATTAATATTTTTCTCATGGCCATATTTTTAATGAAACAAAGGTAGATAATAAAAAAGGCAGCAAATATTGCCGCCCTTCTTTATCATTGGTTTTCTTTCTTTAGTTTATCCTTGAACACTTTCCTGAACTTATCTACTTTGGGCCGGATGACGATCTTGCAATACGGGTTTTGATTTTCATTCTCTTCAAAATATTGCTGGTGATAGTTCTCTGCAGGATAGAATTTTTTAAAAGGTGTGATCTCTGTGACGATGGGATTGTCAAATGCACCACTCTTATCTAATTCAGCTTTGTACTTTTCTGCTTTCTGTCTTTGCTCTTCATTATGGTAAAAGATGCCGCTGCGGTACTGGGTGCCTACATCATTGCCCTGCCGGTTCAGCGTGGTAGGGTCGTGTGTTTCCCAGAACACTTCCAGTAATTCATCAAAGCTGATCTTTTGCGGATCATATACGATCTGCAGGCACTCTGCATGACCGGTATTGCCGGTGCATACTTCTTTATACGTAGGGTTCTCAACGCTACCGCCGGTATAGCCCGATATGGCACTGATCACTCCGTCGAGTTGTTCAAAAATGGCTTCTGTACACCAGAAGCATCCGTTGGCCAGGGTGGCTGTGTCTGTTTTTCCCGCAGGAATGTTGCTCATAGTTGTTTTATTATTATCGGTGAAGTTAACTTTTTTGACGGGGGGGTCATACGTGGGCTCCCCGCAGGAAGTAAAGGCGGTAATAGCCGTTATAACAATGCCCAGGATTTCATTCATGTGTTTGTATTTTAGATAGCTTGTCATAAATTTCGTGCAATTTACCGTATCGGCTCCTTGTCTTTTTGTAAGTTGCCTGACAACCGGTCTGCTCTTGTATATTTATTAACAGGAATATCTACGGGTATAACAACAGGCTGGTTTGAATGTTTAATTCGTTAACACATGTTTAGGTTTTTAAAGAAACCGGAATGGCTGCTCTCCAGCATACCTTTTTTATTCTTTTTACTAACCAGGGCCGGGTTCCCGGATCGTACTATTGATATACACGTTCATGATACGATGTATGTAATTGCACTATGGCATATATTTCTTCTGCTTTTGATCCCCATGCTTTGTTATACACTTATGCATTTCTATTTGAGAACACGACCGTGGAGAAACGCAAAACTGTGTAACTGGCATGCAGGGATTTCTGTATTTTGTTTGCTGGTAATCTGTATCCTTTTAATGTGGCCGCTGTCTGATGCTGTGAGCGATATGCTAACAATAGAACAATGGAAAGATCAAAGAAGAGCTCAGGAATTGACAGGGATTGTCCTGCTGTGTGTCCTGTCCGTTTTTGCAGTGATGCAGCTATTTTTTCTCTTCTATTTTATCGCAGGCCTTTTAAGGAACGGATTTACTTCGAAAGCGAGACGATAGGATTTTGGACTTACCTTTGTGAGCTTTAAAATTCAGAGGAAGAAAAGGCAATGAGACTTTACCCGGATTCGGCATACCTGCAATTGGAATTTGATAAGGTGAGGAACCTGCTGACAGAACATTGCCAGTCGGAATATGCCCGTGAAAAGGCACAGCAACTGCGCATCCATACCCGAAAGGATTTTATTGATGTGGAGTTAAAGCAAAGTCATGAATATAGCCAGTTAATAAAGAATGG
>JAEUVK010000138.1 GCA_016787135.1 Chitinophagaceae bacterium
CCGCTTGCCGTTACTGTTTCTATGATGGTCCTTTTCGCAGATTTTTCTGACGTTACTTTTGTTCCTTTATCACCGCCTCCCAGTATTTTGGCAGCCACAAACACTACCGCCAGCACCCCGAGAATGATCAATATCCATTTAAGCGATTTTTTCATTTCATTTATTTTTATCGGTCAACTTGTTCGTATTAATAATAATAGCCCGGCGTTCTTACAACTTCAACCCCTGCCCTTTATAGAATTCCAGCAGCTTCATTTTAAACACATAATCATACTGTGAGTATAAAAGCTGGCTTTTTGCCTGTGCCAGGTTCGTCTGTGTAGTAACAAGGTCATAGGTTGACAACAAACCCAGTTCATATCTTTTTGTGGCAAAGTCATACGCTTTCTGTGAACTTTCTACCGTTTTCTTATTGGCATTGAATTTCTGCATGGCCGCTACTGCATCATTATACGCTTTGTAAATATCCTGCTTCAGCGTAAAGCTATTTTGCTCTTTTCTTAACTCAACCTGTTTTACATTCAGCTTTGAACGCTGCCAGGCTGTACGTAAACTACCGCCATTCAGAATAGGAACACTGATATTCACTCCTATTGACTGGCGGAAATTCTGATTCGCCTGGTCGAAATAACTGATCTTCCCATACGTATATACATCAAAAGGGTCTAAAGGGAATACCTGGTACGGAGTGCCGTTTACCGTAACTGTTCCGACCGGGGCAACGACCTGTGTTTTGGATTTGATCTCCCGGGCCCTGTTATTATAAGAAGTACCAAGACTTCCAAACAACGAGAGATTAGGGTACATAGACCCTTTTGTCGCTTTGACGGATTTTAGCGCTGCCATCAGGTTGAGCTCATCTACTTTTTGCTGTGGCATATTCGCCATAGCCAGGTTATATACCGCATCGGGCTGAAGATCGGCAAGACTTTCAACCGGGATCAGGTTAACCGGTGGAGTCACTATATCAAATGAAACGGCAGGATCTAAATTCAGCAATACTTTTAATTGCAACAGTAACTGGCTCGCCGATACTCCGGCACTGACAAGAGATGAGCTATCACTGGCCAGTATAGATTCAAGGTTAGCGGCGTTCAATTCAGGCAATTTGCCTGCATCCACCTGTTTGCGGGTACTTTCATAATTCGACCTTGACAAAGCAACCTGTGCCTGCGCCAATGTTATCTGCTCCTTGGCAAGCAATACCTGCAGGTAAGCAACTGCTACATTCAATGCCACATCATTTTTTGCTTTTTCAACGCCTGCTTCCGTCGCTTTCAGATCCAGGTCTTTTACAGCTACCGTATTTCTTTTGGAAAACCAGTTGAACAAGTCAATGCTTGCCTGTAATGTCGTATTGTTGAAGGTATAACCTGTCGTGATCAGTCCGAATGTTGTCGGGTCCTGGTTGCGGCCAGAACTATACCCGGCACTGCTGCTGAAATTAGCGCCGGGATACAAAGCCAGCTTACTTTGCTGCAATTCAAGCTGAGCAAATCGTATCTGGAGATCGGCCTGCCTGACGGAAATATTATTCTTCAACGCATACTCCACACATTGCCTGAGGTCCCATTTTTCCTGCCCGAATGCTCCGGTGAAGATCAATGAAGAAAAGAGAAGTTTTACAATCCGGATTTTCATGCGGCAAAAATAAACGAATTGAGATGCGGCGCTGCTGATTTTTGATAAATGGGGGTTAATTTTTATATGACCTTATTCAATGCCTGCTGCAGATCTGCCATGAGATATGCCGGGTCTTCCAATCCAACATACATCCTGATATAGCGGTGTTGCCGATTGACCGGATCAAAATCTTTTGGCTGAATGCCTGCACATTTGGGCATCACCAGGCTTTCATGTCCGCCCCAGCTTACTGCCATCATGATGTGGTGCAGGCTTTCGCAGAAACGGACAATGCTGTCCATTTTATCTGTCTTCAGTAAAAACGTAAATAATCCGCAGGCGCCCTTCATTTGCTTTTTGGCCAGGTCATATTGCGGGAAAGATTCATCGAAAGGAAAAATGATGGCTTCCACTTTCGGATGCACTTTCATGAACTTCACCACTTCTGCCGTTGACTGGGTAATGCGGTCAATTCTTGCAGGCAGGGTACGCAACCCTCTTATCAGCAACCATGCATTGAAAGGTTGAATGCCGCTGCCGATATTCAGGTATTCGCTGTCGAATATCTTTTTCATCATGGCATGAGATCCGCTCAGTACGCCACCCAGCGTATCGCTATGCCCGCCAATATATTTGGTAGCCGTTTGCATGGCCATATCAATTCCCATTTCTACCGGCTTTTGATAAAGAGGCGTGCAGTAGCTGTTATCAATCAACGTAACAATGCCTTTTGAACGGGCCAAAGCGGCAACCGCCTTGATATCCTGCAAAGCAAAATCCCAGCTGTTTGGTGATTCGAGGTAATAAAATGTGGTGTTATTCTTTGTAGCCTGTTCCCAGTTGGCAGTATTTGTTCCGTCAATATAAGTGGCAGTGACACCAAACCGTGGCAATATCACATCAAACATCCTTTGCACCCATGTGTATGGCTTTGCGACGGAGACAATATGATCTCCCGCTTTCACATTGGCCAGTATAGCAGCAAATATGGCGGCAGCGCCGTTGTTGAACACCAGGCAATCTTCAGCCCCGTCCAATGCGGCCAGTTTCTTTCTGAGAATATCCACTGTAGGATTTAAACCGCGGCTGTACAGATACCCCCCCATTTCATCCTCAAATGCCTTTCGCAAGTCATCAATCTTTTTAAAAGTAAAATTGCTGGTTTGTATGATGGGCGGGGCGACGGCGTTGAAATAGTTCTCTCTTTCTTCACCGAGTTCGTTTACTATATAGGAAAGATCCATTTTTAAACGTTTTGTTTTTTGATCGCCCTGGCGGTAAAATAAATAGCTATAAAAAAAGCGAGTACCGAAAGCCCTACCGCCGCGGCATAATCATTCTTTTTATAATCAAGAGCTATGCTGATGCCCACAAATGTATAAGCAGCCATAAAGATCAAAGTCAGCAACGGATATAATTTCATGCTGTATATACCGGTACCATTGAGATGGGCTGTTCTTTTTCGGATAATAAATATACTTCCCGCAGAAAGTACCATACCGAAACAATCAAGGAATATGGTAAAGCTAAGCAGCTTATCAAATTCTTTTGCCCAGAATACTGACAGAACCGCCATTATCGCAAAGACGGACAAAGCTAAGGTCAGCGCACCTCTTTTATTTGTTTGCCGGAAAGCCCCGGGCAATATCCTGTCTTCACTCATTGCATACATGACGCGGGGATTGCTCAGCAAAAGCGCATTAATATAAGCCAGCACACTCAGAAAAAGCAATACCGACAATATTCTCTCGGCATTTACTCCGAATATTTTTGAAGCCATGATTGCGGCGATATTCTTGCTGGTCTTCAAATCTTCAAAACCTATCACATGTACATAAGCATAATTGATAGTGAGGTATAAAGTAATAATGATAAAAATACCCATGAATATTCCTTTCGGAATATTGCGGTTAGGTTTGTCCACTTCAGCACCAAAGTTGATCGTTTGCTGGTAACCTCCGTAAGTAAAGCTTACTGCCACCAGTCCAATGCCAAAAGCTTTGATGTATTCCCTGAAACCCGGATCGATCGGGGAGCTGATCAGTGATGCCTGCGGGTTATCATTCGTAGCAAAAAAAAGTGGAGTGATCAGCAGAAGGATCAGCGATATTTTTATAATGGTAAGAACCGTTTGCGTTTTGGCGCTCAGATGAAGACCCGCCAGGTTGACAAAATAAAAGATAACGATAGCTGCCAGTGCAATGCTGATCTGCATGGCCTGAATATAGCCGGCATCCGTTGAACCGGGTATAATCACACCGGTAATGTACTCGCCTCCTACCAACGCCACGGCTGCCCCTGAAGCCGCGTTAGAAACAAGAATAATGCAATTAATGGCAAAGGCTATGGAAGGATGATAAGCATAGGAGAAAACTTTATAGTAACCACCTGTTACGGGTAACCTTGAGCCGATCTCAGCATAGGTCAATGCCCCACATAATGCAACCAGTCCACCCGCCAGCCATGCAACAAAAAAAATGAAGGGAGTAGGCGAAGCTGCAGCAACATTGGCTGGCGTTCTGAAAATACCCATGCCGATGACAAGACTGACCACGATCATCGTAAAATCGAACAGTCCCAGCTTATTTTTTGATGTCATGCAATGAAGATAGGGAAAAAACGTTCTACCTTTGCGACCACCAATCGGCCAAATCTATGAAACCAACCATGCTCTGCTTAGCGGTCTTTGTATTGACCTTCTCTGTCTCTTTCTCACAGGAAGAAATAACAGATTCCCTCAAAACATTGAATGAAGTAACAGTAAGAGCTTTTGAGCAAAACCGCAAGTCCGGCTCCACCACTTCCAATGTGCGGATCCTTACGGTCAGCAACGGCGACCGAACTAACAAGACTTCACTGGTCAATGGATTCAATACCGTGGCCGGCGTACGGATGGAAGAACGTTCACCTGGCAGTTACCGTATCAATATCCGTGGCAGTTCGCTTCGTTCGCCGTTTGGCGTACGTAATGTAAAGGTCTATTGGAACAACATACCCGTTACCGACCCCGGAGGCAATACTTACTTTAATCAGTTCGCCCTTAATAATTTTTCTAGTATTGAAATTTTTAAAGGCCCCGCAGGAAGTTTATATGGAGCCGGCACAGGTGGTTTGGTTTTAATGAATACTATGGACCGTTGGCAGCCGGGAGCCGGCATTGAGTATATGACCGGCAGCTACGGTTTACAAAATATTTTTGCTTCCGCCAGTTTTGGAAAAGGAGAGAATAAAAATCATTTTACGTATGCCCACAATGAAAGTGATGGCTATCGTGTACAGACCGCTATGCGCCGCGATAATATTTCCTGGACATCTCAATTAAAAAGTTCGGAACGACAACAATTAACGGCGTCATTGCTTTTTACAGATATGTACTACCAAACCCCCGGAGCATTAACGCTGACAGAAAATGAAGCCAACCCTAAAGCGGCAAGGCCTGGAGGCGGCGGTTTTCCAAGTGCTGCAGCCATCAATGCAGCCATTTATCAGAAAACGATCATGGCTGGTTTCAGCAATAATTATCATATAACGTCTTCTTTCAGAAATTCCACTTCATTATATGGAGCATTCGCACAAATAAAGAACTCTGCTATCCGGAATTATGAAAGAAGGAATGAACCGCATTTCGGTGGCCGAAGCAGTTTTATATATAACACCAAACTGAACACAGCAGAGTTACAGCTGGTAGCCGGCGGTGAATTTCAGCAGGGCTATTTTAATACACAGGTATCAAAGAACAGAAATGGCAATCCCGATACGCTGCAAACTAATGATGATGTCAGCTATTCTACCTACAGTATTTTTGTGCAGGGCGATATAAATATTAATGACAAATGGATCGCTACAACAGGAGTAAGTGTCAATAAGAGTAAAGTAGGGTTTAAAAGGTTAAGTGTTTATCCTGTAACCAGTCAAAAACGGACGTATCAAAATGAGTTAGCCCCAAGATTTTCACTGCTTCGCAAATTCGGCAGCGAATTTTCATTGCTGGCAACTGTATCAGCAGGCTTTTCTCCTCCTACCGTAGCCGAGTTACTTCCGTCAACAGGCGTGATCAGTACCGATCTGGAAGCTGAAAAAGGGGTCAACTATGAAATGACGGCCCGTTACCATCTCCGTCACCTGAAATTATATTTTGAGGCTACCGGATTTTATTTCAAACTAAAAGACGCTTTGGTACAGCGCCGTGACCTTAGTGGTGCTGACTATTTTACCAATGCAGGGGATGTAAAACAAAAGGGGGTAGAGCTTCATGCTGACTATACATACAGTACTGCCGGAAAACTGATTGACAATTTCATTATCCAGGCAGATTATACCTATAATCATTTCCGGTACGGCAGTTTTGTAAAAGGCACCAGTGATTTCTCAGGGAAAGAAGTGCCGAGTGTGCCTTCCAACACATTGTCGCTGACCGGTGACATTACTTTTGAAAACGGGATCTACGTCAGCAATACATTTTACTTATCATCTAAAATATGGCTCAACGATGCCAATACTTTTTTTGCCAAAGCCTATCATATACTCGGCAGCCGGATAGGCTGGAAAAAGACGGTCGCCAAAAAATACAGGATCAATCTGTATGCAGGCGCTGATAATCTGCTGGATGAAGTATATAGCCTCGGGAATGATATTAACGCTGCCGCCAACCGTTTTTATAATGCGGCGCCAAGAAGAAACTATTTTGCAGGTATAGCATTGCAATGGATAAAAGCCGCGGGGAATTAATCCAGCGGCAATTCGATCGCAAGAATGATCGCATTATTGCTGAGCGCTTCCATCTCCGCTTCTTCAATATCCCATAGTGCCAGCCCGTCACGGACGTGCAGCAACCTGCCCTGTACTTCAAAAACGCCTTCAATGACAAATACAAAAAGACCTGCATTCTTCTTCTTCAGATGATAAGTGGTCTCACTCCTGCCATTGAACTTGCCTATGGCAATGGAAAAAGGTAATGCAGATGTGCCAATGCTTGCGGGTGATATCTTTACCAGTGTATCCGGGCATTTGTTCACATTATAGGTTTGCAGGTATGACCCCTTTGTGGAACGGATGATATCTGCTTTTATCCAAATTTGCAGAAAATTGACCAGCCCTTCATCAAAAGGGTTACTAATCTCTATCGTTTCCTCTTTGTCTGCGGTCAATATCTCAATTTGCCCAGCGGCAATAAGGTGCTCATTTCCTGAAGGGTCTTTGCTGGCTATAGCGCCCATTACCGGCAACAGCACCACGTAAGAAAATTCTTCTATCGTCAATTGAAGTGAACGGCCGGCATCCAGTGAGTCATCATTGACTACATAGATGTCGCCGAATGGCTGTTTATAAGGGTTTGCATACTTTCCGAAATTGAAAGTATTTAAGCTTCTGAACCATTCTGTTTCATTCAGCCCTCTTTCATCTGCCAGGAATATTTTTCCTTTTGACCGGTCTGTCATCCTTCTGCCGTTTTCAATGAATAAATACTGAGAAATGGCTGCAACTGTACCAGGTCAGTTCTTACGCCGTCCTCTGTTTGAGCAGCGCCAACAGGAGATACCAGTAAAAACCCATTGATTGTATCCTGCCACAACAACGGTTCACTGAAAAAATTGATCGCCACCTGGTGAGATGCTTTATTCTTTATATCCGAATTGATGACCTCGAACCGGTAGTTTTTAAAGAATAAAAAGTGTTTCCCCAGATTATTAAGGATATCAGGTACAATTCCATTCAATTGCTGCAGGTACCCTGTAATAGCAGCACTGACCAGAAAGTGCAGTCTTTCAGCGGCTGGAACGTTATGCAGTATTTCGGCAAATGTGGTGAATTTCTTTTCTTGGTTGTAGAACTGCGACTGCATCAGGAACTCAGTATAGGTACTGTCAAATATATATTGATCCCATACTTTCTGCGATGAAGCATCGATCACCTTGCGGTAACATAGTCGTATGATCTTTTTTGACATAAGGTAAAATGAAATAAGACGTTAAGTACGGTTTAACGTCTTATCATGATGGAATAAACGATACCGGATTTTATTAAGCCGCTACATTAATAGTATGAGTAAGAGTGTATCCGCCGGATAAACTTCCGCTCACCGTTGCCAGTTCGGTACCAGTGGTATCATCACTGAAAATATTATCGGATGCATTGTAAGTATACCCTGTCATTCCTTTTGTATAACCATAAGCAACACCCCCGCTTCCGTTCACTACAGTCACAGCATTGCTGCTTCCTTCAGGGAAAGCGATCTGCGTAACTAATAAAGAGTTACCAGATGCATTGTAAATGTGCACATGTATATGAGTTGCCCTTCCGGAATACCATCCGGGGAAAATAGAAGTAAAAGTTACCAGCCCATTGGAATCTGTCGTTTGCCGGCCTCTTAAAAAATGCACGGCTGTATAGTTTACACTCTGCATACTTGTGCCGCCATACTCAGAATAATAACCATCTTTATCACAATGCCAGATGTCAACTATAGCGCCGGCCAGGGCGGCACAATTATTATTGGTGTTCCTGACAGTGATCTTGACAGTAAGCGCAACGCCTGTTCTGTCATCCCTGATGTCGGACCTTACCAGGGAAGAAGGAGTGATAGTAGGAAAGGGCCCCGCTGTTTCCGTTGGCGATACTGAACATGTACCCGATCCGCTGCTGCTTCCTGATCCGGAACCAGATGAAGAACCTGAGCCGGATGCACTGCTTGTAGTATCCGTCTTCTTACAGGCTTCTAAGATCACCGGTGCTGAAACAGCTCCTATCAGGAAATGTTTCAGGAATTTTTTTCTTGACTGTTCCATGTTGATTGATTTGATGATTAAAATTTGTAATAAATCGTCTGTTCAGCAATTCTTATAGACCAATCCGTCTTTTGTACCGGCAAACTATTTTTGAGATATGCCCCAAAAAGAGCAGGCCCCGAAACGGAAGGGCCTGCCTGCAATCAGTATTACCGGACATGGTCACCTTTACCTTACTTTACTGACTGCCAACCACCAGCCATACACTATCAACGCACCCTGCTATCCCCTCATTATATAGTACCGGCACATGGCCTGGATGTGCCGGTCAGCCTGCACAGGCGTTTAATACTTTATCGCCGGGCAGCCAAGCGTATTCTTCTTTCCTATTCTGTAAACAATGCCGAGAGTATGGCTATAATAATGATCGCCTTTATTTGGATTAGCCGCCTGGCTGAAACCATCTAAATAATCATTAGACATAATACGGTAAGAAGTTTCAGCACTGATACCTATCCTGTCAGATAAATAATATCTTGTTCCTACTCCAACAGGCAACAACAACAAACCCTTCGGTAATGATCGCTGCGCATCAGTTGTTAACCCGGTTAGCAGATCTGATTCCGTTCCGAAATACTCTGCATTAAGATTGCTGTAGTCTCTACTTATATTTACAAAATTGTATCCTACACCACCGAATACATAAGGCGCAAAGCCACGGCTGATGTAATTTCTTCCAAGAATATTCCATTCCGCCATTCCTGCTATTTCAAAGACCCTTGAAGTAAAATTGAAATTTCGCTGTTGCCTGTATTCCGGGTTAGCGTATTTTGCATCGTCTCCTTTTAATCCTCCAAAGGCAAGATTGGCACGCCATGCAAAAGAAGAGTTGATCAGTCTGGCTGCAAAAAGGTTAATAGCCGGCTTCATTGTTTTATAGGAACCCAATGCCGATGGTGTCAGGTCGCCCTGATACACAAATGTTCCCACACCTATCCCGAATTGAAATTTAGGATCATTAAATAACTGTGCGTTGATGTGGCCGGTGGTGAGTGATGTGATCACACATAAACAGGTAGCTGCCTTCAAAATTGATTTCATTCAATCTGGTTTTTCTGGTTTGACAATAAAGTATGAAAGCAGCGAGCCGGTAAGGAGGTAATAAGGAGTAATGGTGAAACATCAGCCATTATGCTAACGCAAAAATCAGACCTTCATTTTTTGACTATGTGTTAAAGAATTGCTGCAATGAAGTTTAGACATTTACATGACCGTTAAGACGATAACTGCTCCAAATATGATCGGTTGAACAGGCTTTTGTACCGGTAAATATTATTTTTTCTTCCATTCATTGATGAAGCCGGCATAGCTGTCGCTTATCGGCAACTCAACATTTGATTGAAGCTTTGCTTTTCGGTTGAGGATCGAATTGACTTTGTCAATGGCTACTATATAGCTGCGATGTATCCTTTTGAATTTATCAGCCGGAAGTTTTTCCAAAACCCCTTTCAATGTCATCAGGGTCAGTATGGGCTTTGCTCCGGTAAGATGTATCTTAATGTAATCCTCAAGGCTTTCGATATATTCTATTTCCCGCAGGCCGATCTTCACCATTCTGTATTCTGAATACACAAACAGGTTGTCGGCAGTTTCCTTCTTTGTATGGTGTTTATACTCGTAATATTCAATGGTCTTGTTTACCGCTTTGGAAAAGCGCTCAAAACTGATTGGCTTCAGCAAATAGTCAATAGCATCGAGTTCAAAACCTTCCACAGCAAATTTTCTGTGTGCGGTAGTAAAAATGATCATGGGTTTCTCCTGCAATGATTTCACCAGGTCAAGGCCGGTGATGTCCGGCATGTTAATATCTACAAAAAGCAGGTCAATGGGATTTTTGCGCAGGAACTCACCGCCGGAGATAGCGTCATCAAAAGTTTGTACCAGTTGCAGGGCCGGAAATCCCGATACATACTCCCTGATCAGTTCAAGAGCAGGCGGCTCATCATCAATGGCGATACATCTAATAACAGGCATATCTATATAGTGATTGCAAGATAAGCGTTATGCCTGTAACGTCAATTGAACGTTGAAAAACCCATCTTCCCGGCTGATATCCAGGAAATGTTTGTCCGGGTAGAGATGGTTCAGCCGCTCCCTTGTATTGGCAATACCGATACCCGTTCTTTCCGTGTTACGTTTTGTTTCAAAAAGTTTATTCCTGCAAAAAAAAGTAATTGTGTGCTCCTCTGCTGACAACCTGATAACAATACCGGATGGCTCATGATTACTGACACCATATTTAAAGACATTTTCGATAAAGGTCATCAGTATCAACGGGGCGATTCTTTTATTCTCTGTCTTTCCGTTTACGGCAAATTCCACATCCATCTTTTTACCCAGTCGTAACCGCTGCAGGTCGATGTAGTCTCTCATACAAGCGATCTCGCTATCCAGCGAAACAAAATCCTCCCGTATATCATCGGTCACATATCGCATGATATTGGAAAGCTTCATGATGCTTTCGGCCGTATTCTCATTTTTAGTGACCGCCAGTGAATAAATATTATTGAGGGTATTGAATAAAAAATGGGGGTTGATCTGCGCTTTTAAAAAAGACAATTCAGCATTGGCCTTATCTGCTTCAGCCTGTATTGCTCTTTTCTCCGTATTGCGCCATTGCCGTATGATGCACATAGCTGTACTCAACGACCAGACGGTAATAAATAGAATAATACTGACAATATCGGTATGCCCGGGTCCACGGTTATCATTACCCGGGGGAGGACCGCTTCTGCCCGGGTCTTGGCTGGAAACAATCTCTATAGGAGGAGGGCCGGGAGGACCACTACTCCGGCGATTAAACTCACTCATCAGGTCATCAAAAGGTTTGATCATATAAACAGCTGCAAACAACAGCAAGATCACAGCCGCATATATCACGTACTTCTTTTCGAGATAGTACCTGGGTATAAGCACATAGGTGTTGAAATAAAAAAGAAAAAGAAAAATAAGGCAAAAAACAAGGAACGGTAAGGAGAGAATGATCCGCAATGGGCTTTCCAGGTCCGGCGCCCGGTACACAAAACCAAGCACAAGGCTGAAAAAAAAGGCCCAGCCGGCAATATGAGGAATAATGGGGGTTAACCTGTTATGTTTCACTGCTTACAAAGGAAGATACATAAAATTAAATGGTTGCTGTGTACCGGCAATGAGGCCGGATGTATGGATGAATGGCATACATGACGTGAACTATTTCCTGAGACAATTCCAATGGTTTTGTTGAAAACTATTCTTTGCAGCAAAACTTCTCGCCCTACATTTGCACCGATTTGGTTTCCCGACACATAATGTGCCGGGATTAAAAGGGAAGTCAGTCAAAATCTGACGCTATCCCCGTAGCTGTAAGCTCCTCATAAGTTGTTTGATCCTCACGCCACTGTCCGCCACGTTCGGACGGGAAGGCATCAGGCAACGGAGTAAGCCAGAAGACCTGCCACATCAACAAACAACATTCAGCTTTCGGGTGAAAGGCATGAGATGTAAAAGTCTAAGGACGTTTATATTTCTATCTCTTTTTAATTTCGGAAGCAGTCACTTAAAAAAAAATTTCAGGAATGAAAATGAAACTTTTTACTGTGGCTGCTGCTATGATCGGCAGTCAGCTACAGGCGCAGGACAGTGCGGGCAAAGTATTGGATGAAATAATCCTCACATCCAACAAGTATCCCCGGAAACAAAGTGAAACAGGGAAAGTAACTACCGTCATTAACCGGCATCAACTGGATAAAAGCAAAGGCAAAACAATCGGCGAATTGTTGAACTCTGTTGCCGGCATCACCATTATCGGTGCCAATAACAATGCCGGAACCAATCTTACCACGAGCATCCGCGGCGCATCAGCCGGAAACACCCTTATACTGGTGGATGGTATCCCGGTAACGGATCCGTCTGTCAACAACAATTACTTTGACCTGAACTTTTTTTCAATTGACCAGATAGAAAGGATCGAAATATTAAAAGGCGGTCAATCAACTTTATATGGTTCTGATGCAGTGGCAGGCGTGATAAACATTATCACGAAAAAGGCGGACAGGGATAAAGTCAGTTTTTACGGAACCCTGACAGCAGGAAGTTACAACTCTTACAAACAAAGTCTTGGATTTTCATCCGGCAAGGGAAGTACAGATTATTCAGTCAGCTATACGCATAACGGATCAAAAGGATTCTCCACAGCTTATGATAAAAACAGGATCGGGAGTTTTGATAAAGATGGTTTTGATCAGCATGTGGCAGACATCCGGATGAACCAGCGGATCAGCAAAAAGTGGGGTGCTAACCTATATGCCACTTACAATTATTACCAAACAGACCTGGATGCATCCGCTTTTACAGATGAAAAGGACTACACGGTAAAGAATGACAACCTCAAAACAGGCGCCGGTGTAAAATTTGATCACAAAAAAGGCACTTTGCGCTTCAATTATAATTTCAATTATACAGAAAGGTTCTACCTGGATGATTCGCTATTCAAAGGCAACCCATATGTTGACTTTTCCCAAAGCAGGTATATCGGCCGGACGCATTATGCTGAGCTTTATAATAATTGGAAATGGACGAACTGGGAGTTGCTGGCGGGTGCTGACTATCGTTTGAATAATACTTATCAATATTATTTCTCTACCGGTATGTTTGGACCTTATGATCCTCCGGCCTGGAACGATAAAATGAACCAGGTGAGCCCTTACACTTCCATTATCTATAAAAAGAAAGGATTTACTGGTGAATTGGGCGGAAGACTGAATGTCCATTCAGAATACGGCACCAACTTTACTTATACGATCAACCCCGCCTATTTGATAAATCAAAAAATAAAACTATTTATAAACCTGTATTCAGCTTTTAAAGCGCCAACGCTTTACCAGCTGTTCGACCCGTCTGCAGGCAACATTGACCTGAATCCTGAAAAAGGGAATATAGAGGAAGCCGGAATCGAATACTTTGTCAACAGTTCATTCAATTTCAGGCTGGTCGCTTTTTACCGGAATACAAAAGATGCTATTGTTTATACTTATAATCCCGCCACATTCCAAAGTAAATACCTTAACGTGAGTGAGCAAAAGAATTACGGAGCAGAAGCAGAATTAAGTTATACTGCCGGCAAACTATCTGTCAATGCAAATTATACATACACCGATGGCAAAACCACTTCTGCATACGATGGATCGGGTACGTCTATCGGCAAGGATACCAGCTATTATAATCTTTACCGGATTCCTAAACACGCTATAAACCTGAATGCTGGAATACAGGCAACGCCGTCACTTTATATAAGCAGCCACGTACGAAGTATCAGTAAAAGGAAAGAATATATCTATGGTGCAGTACCACAAACACTGAAAGCATATATGACCGTTGATTTGTACGGAGAATATAAATTCAACAAAAAGATCAAGGCGTTCCTCGACCTGAAGAACATCACTGATAAAGAGTACTTTGAACTCCTTGGCTATAATTCGAGAAAATTTAATTTCACCGCCGGGATCAATTTTAACCTGTAAACCTTCTGTCATGTGTATGCATGAAACAAAAAAATGCCAGCGATGTAATGCCGCATTTGAATGCAAGCCGGGAAATATTACTCAATGCCAGTGTTTTGAGGTGCAGTTATCAGAAGAACAAAGAGCTTACCTCGAAGAAAAATACGGGGACTGCCTCTGCAGGAAATGCCTGGAACAGGTAAAAGAAGAATTTGAATTGTTCAAAGAGAAATTTATTTACAAATAACTATTTTCTGACTGTAAAAAGGGCCAGCGATCTATCTCAGCGGGTCTGTTCGGTTATGCCCATAAACATGGGCCAAATACTACCTTTGCCAAAACAGGCTGTATGATGAACCTCGATCCCAAAGCACTGCTTACCGTTACATTCACATTATTCGCTATTATTGATATAGTAGGTTCCATACCGATCCTCATATCTCTAAAACAAAAAATGGGCGGCATCAATGAATTCAGGGCAACGCTGATATCAGGCGCTTTAATGGTTTTATTCCTGTATGCCGGCGAAGCTTTTTTAAATATACTTGGGCTGGATGTCAAGTCATTTGCTGTTGGCGGTTCTATTGTAATATTTATTCTGGGGCTGGAAATGGTATTGGGCTTAGAGTTCTTTAAAAGTGAAAAAGACATAAAGGCAGCAACAGTTGTTCCCATCGCCTTTCCGTTGATAGCAGGGTCCGGTACTCTGACCACCTTAATGTCGCTGAAAGCCAACTACGGGGAAACCACCCTCCTGATTGCCGTTCTTATCAACCTGGTGATCGTTTTCATTGTATTAAAATCACTGGGGTATATAGCCAGGCTTTTAGGACCGGCAGGTTTGCTGGCTGTACGTAAATTTTTTGGCGTAATATTGCTGGCTATTGCCGTAAAGATCTTTGCCACCAACGCACATGGATTAATAAAATAGTTTTGAATGCTATATTTTGAATGTTGAATCAGGGTCGTTTCTCATTTAAAATTCATAATTCAACATTCAAAATTTCCAAGGCCTCGTAGTACAATGGATAGTATAAGAGTTTCCGAAGCTCCAGATACAGGTTCGATTCCTGTCGAGGCTACCTCAGAGGACAAAATCAAATTTTCATGATTTTGTCCTCTTTTTTTTCCGCTGAAATCCTTGCCTGTATGGAGTATCAGAGAAAGCTCCTCACGATACTCAGGGGTTCGATACTCATTTTTTTCAAAAACCAATTTTTTAGCGAATATCGAACTCAGAGTTTGAAGTCGAATACCTGGTTTTGCTGAAACATAGAACTGGTCTATATTCTGCAAGAGATTAAATCCAAAATCCAGGTATTGCTTATAATCGGATACTTTCGGGGTTGTGCCAGCAATTTGTTCTTGTAACTGCTTTATTAGAGGTTCGTATCTGCCCTTAATCGCTTTGTAATCCGAAATGCCTAATTCACCATCCAGCATGAGCTGTTGCGCATTATCAACCCGCTCCTGATTTTTTTTGATCTCAGCTATAATCTTTTCTTTGTCACTTACAGATTCCTTTGAATTTTTCTTGAGTTCTTTTTCAAGGATAATTCGGTACAGACTTATTGCTTCTTTTTTGGCTGAAATCTTCTTCAATTCTTTTACGAGCTTGTCATTAGCTTCAT
>JAEUVK010000200.1 GCA_016787135.1 Chitinophagaceae bacterium
TTGTCAGTTTCTCCTTTACTGCTTTTTCCCTGCCGGGTCTCAGCCTTAAAAACAGGTCGGGCTGTGTCAGATGAGAAAGGCTAAATGACTCTTTTAGTATATCGCTGCTTAATTCACCGGGGAAAGGAAATATATCCTGGAAAGAGCTTAAACCTAAAAACAAAAGTTTCTCCAAAGAAGACAGGTGAACCACTTCCATCCACTCCGGACGTAATTGCTGCAATATCTCATTTTGACCTCCGGAACAAAGAAACAGTGCCAATAATAACCGCTCCTCTATTGGCTGATTTGTCTTTAATCTCCCGATCCTGAAATAACAATAACATAAATGGCTGATCTGCTTCCGGTCCTTTGACCCGTACTTCTTATGCTTCGAAAAGAATTTCTTCAAAAAAGAAGCAAGCGGCTCTTCTCCTTTGTATTGCTGCAATATTTCTGTTGCTGTATTGATGTATGAGTGATACCGGCTCATGTCAACATAAAAAGCCAGATCAACACCTGGCTTTCGTTATAAAGTTTTGCATTAAATGTTTACAGTTCAAGTAACGTTTTGACGGGATCCTTGCCGATCAGCAACTGTTCTGGGTTTTCCAGTAATTCTTTTACTCTTACCAAAAAGCTGACAGACTCCCTGCCATCAATAATGCGATGATCATAGCTTAACGCCAGGTACATCATCGGACGTATCACCACCTGCCCGTTTACAGCCATCGGTCTCTCCTGTATCTTATGCATACCCAGGATAGCGCTTTGCGGGATATTGATGATCGGGGTGCTCATCAAAGAACCAAACACACCGCCATTGGTAATTGTGAACGTACCACCAGTTAGCTCTTCTGTGGTCAGCTTACTGTCCCTTGCTTTACCCGCCAGTTCGATCACTTTCTTTTCAATATCCGCCATACTGAGGCTTTCCACGTTCCTGATCACAGGCACTGTCAACCCCCTTGGGGTGCTTACCGCAATACTGATATCTGCATAGTCATGATATAATAGCTGGTCACCATCAATAAATGCATTAACCGAAGGCCATTCTGCCAGCGCTACTGCACAGGCTTTGGCAAAGAAACTCATGAAGCCAAGTCCCACACCATGTATCTCTTTGAATTTATCCTTGTACTTATTCCTGATCTCCATGATGCGGCCCATATCTACTTCATTGAACGTAGTGAGCATCGCCGTTGTGTTCTTCGCTTCGACCAACCTTCTTGAAATGGTCTTGCGCAGGTTGCTCATCTTTTCAGGCCGTACATTCCGGCTGAACAGTTCTGCGCCTGCAAAGGCTTTTTTACCCGGTGTACTCAATGCCGCCAGCACATCATCTTTTAATATTTTTCCCTGGTAACCGGATGGGGTCACGGACTTCGGATCTACTTTTTTATCAGCAATAATAGCGGATGCAACCGGCGTCGCTTTAATATCATTCGGTACTGAAGTGACAGCGGCGGTGGTTACCGGTTTTGATTCGCTGCCATTAGAAGAGGCTTTCGCTGTTTTTTCTTCTGTCTTCTGCTCTGGCTTCGCTGCTGTTTCATCAATACTTGCCAGCAGGTCTCCGATCTTCAGCGTATCACCTTCCTGTGCAGATGTTTTCAGCACACCGGCTTTTTCTGCATTGACCTCAAAAGTGGCTTTCTCGCTTTCCAATTCAGCGATCACTTCATCCCTGTCCACATATTCGCCATCTTTCTTCAGCCATTTGAGCAATGTCACTTCACTGATGGATTCTCCTACTGTCGGTACTTTTATATCGGTCATAAAACGTGATTCTTGTTTCTGGATTCTTGATTCTGGTTTCCGGATGTTGATGATACTAAATGCTAAAAGCTGTTTCGATGATCTCCGCCTGTTCCTGTGCATGCACTTTGGCATAACCCGTTGCTGTGGCTGCCGAAGGCTGACGGCTGATCACTCCGAAATCTATACTCGTTAAATTCATCTTCAGGAATGAAGCAGCACCCATATTCAAAGGCTCTTCTTGTACCCAGAACCAGGTGGCCCTGCTGTACTTCTTATACAATTGCTCGAGTTGTTTCAATGGCAACGGGTACAATTGTTCCAGGCGGATGATCGCCACATCACTCCTGTTTTCCTTTTGCTGGCGCTCAGCCAGGTCAAAATATACTTTGCCGGTGCAGAATAACACCTTCTTCACTCTGTTGACATCAGCAAATGTGTCATCTATCAATTCTTTAAAACCGCCGTTCACAAACTCATCTTTTAAAGAATAGCTCCCGGCATGACGAAGATTTGCTTTGGGTGAAAAGTTGATCAATGGTTTCCTGAACGGCCATGCGATCTGTCTGCGCAAAGCATGGAAGAAGTTAGCCGCTGTTGTTATGTTTGTCACCGCCATATTCAGCTCGGCACACGACTGCAGGAACCGTTCCAGCCTTGCGCTGCTATGCTCAGGCCCCTGTCCTTCATACCCATGCGGCAACAACATGGTCAAACCGCTCATACGATTCCATTTTTGCTCGCCGGAAGTAATAAACTGGTCAATCATAGATTG
>JAEUVK010000218.1 GCA_016787135.1 Chitinophagaceae bacterium
ATATCGGAACGGACCCGAAAAGAACCGATAAGCTTTATGACAGGTTGCCCGAACTGATCAGGCACCTTTCAGCCAAGGGCTATCATTTTCAAACCGTTGACCAACTCTTAAAGATTGACTAAAATCAGGAAAATGAAGCGTTTAAAACTCTGTTTGCCTATTGTCTTGCAGCACCGTCCTTCCTTATCTTTGTAACATGCATTTCGAAAAGATCCATAATAAAGGGCAGGCGAGATTATTCAAGAATGATTTTCTCGAGGCAATGACAAAGGCTCATCCATTGGTGATATGGGGAATGTATATCCCGATCCTCAGTTATATCATTTACCTCGCAGCTACAAAATATGACTACAGTACAACACGGATATTACTGACCTTCTTTGGAGGGATGTTCTTCTGGACATTCTTTGAGTATATTGCTCATCGCTATATTTTTCACTGGGTGCCGAAAACACCCCGTGCCACAAAATTTGTTTATACGCTGCATGGTAATCATCATCACTATCCGAGAGATAAACAAAGATTATTTATGCCGCCGGTACCCAGCCTGATCATTTCGTCAACGTTGTTCGGTTTGATGTACCTGATCATGGGAAGTTATGCGTTTATGTTTTTTCCCGGTTTCCTGTTCGGTTACCTGATGTATGGTACCATGCACTATGCTATACATGCCTGGAATCCGCCTTTCAAATGGATGAAACCACTTTGGAGAAACCATCACCTGCATCATTATAAGAACGAACATAACGGGTACGGGGTTAGTTCCACCATCTGGGATCATGTGTTCGGAACAATGTTCGACCTGAAGAGAGAGAAAGAAGATAAAGAGAAAGTACAGGAGCTTATGTTTGAGAAAAAGCATTAATTGCCGGACTTGCCGAAGCCTACCACTTTTCATTTTCATCAATATCATTATCCCGCTGGCGAAATTGCTGGCGGGATTTTATTTTCTGCAATTGCCGTTCAATGATCAGGTCAGCGATCAGTCCGGCAGCATTCTCTCCTTCTTTATGTGCCAGCAATGCTCTCATTCTTGCTTCATTTACATCAACCCGGTAAAGCAGGAAGACGAGTTTCTCAAAGTCATTGTTGATAAGAGTATTGATATGAGCGGATAGTTTTTTTCTTAGCTCTTCAGAGCTGATGGTATCCGGTAAGCTTATTTCCAGGGACTTATTTATTGCGGGAACCAGTTCCGGACTGATAGATGACATCGGGCTAATATTTTTCCATCACCCCTAATCCAAATAAAGCAAAGTCATATTTCACCGGGTCATGTTTATCCAAAGTTCGCAAGTATTTTGTTAGCTTCCACGCGGCCTCCCAATCGGTTTGTTTCCGATGAAGGAGGCCGAATCTCCTGGCTACCCTTGCCACATGCAGATCTATCGGACAGATCAGTTGCGATGGGGAGATATGATTCCAGATGCCAAAGTCAACACCTTTGTTGTCGTTCCGCACCATCCAGCGCAGGAACATATTCAGGCGTTTGCAGGTGGAGTTCTTTTCCGGGCTGGAAATATGTTTCCGGGTACGGGCAGGGATATCTTCCAGCGAAAAGAAATAGTGATGAAAGCCGGTAAGCATTTCTTCAATTGTGTCCCCGCGCATGACAAAAGCGTCTTCAAGACTATCATACCTGCTGTAGTGATGCCGGAAGAACTCAATAAAGTATAAAAGGTCAGTAGGGTTAAATGTACGATGTTTAAATTCCAGTATTTTTTTTAATTGTTCTTTAGCTGGATTCATGCAAAACTCATAAGGCTGCATATCCATCAGCTGCACCAGCTCCTTTGATTTTTGTATAATAGTAGTTCGGTTGCCCCATGCAAAAATGGCGGCAAAAAAGCCAGCTATCTCGATATCCTGCTTTTTACTGAAAAGATGGGGGATACTGACCGGGTCATTTTTAATAAAAGAAGGCTGATTGTATTCATCAACCTTTTTGTCTAAAAACTCTTTCAGTTCTTTTTTATTCATTCGCCTGTCATCAAAAGGCCCTGTCGCCCCTGATAATACGCAGCAATATCGCAATTATGGCAATGACAAGCAAAACATGTATCAATTGTCCTGCAGAAAAAATAAAAAAACCAAGTATCCATCCTATGATAAGGATAAGCGCTATCAGGTACAGCATAATAATAATGTTTACTGATTATCTGATTCTCCGATCCGTGTAGCACACCAGTGGTTATGCATATACAATGCCAAAAAAGAACTTATCCAATCGCTTGTTGCAGGTCTTCGATCAGGTCATCAGCGTCTTCAATACCGATACTAAGTCTTATCAACGAGTCGCTCAATCCGTTTTTGATCCTTTCTTCTCTTGGTATGGATGCATGCGTCATAGAGGCGGGATGATTGATCAGTGACTCTACGCCTCCAAGACTTTCTGCCAGTGAAAACAGGTGTGTGGAAGACAATACACGCATAGCATTGTCAACGGAATCATCTCTTAACGTAAAACTCAGCATGCCGCCAAAATCACGCATTTGTTTTTTGGCAACGACATGGCCCGGATGATCTTCGAACCCCGGCCAATACACTTTGCCGATCTTAGTATTGTTACGCAACCAGTGTGCAATGATCTTTCCATTCTCACAATGCGCTTTCATGCGGACATGCAATGTTTTAATTCCCCTTAAAACCAGAAAACAATCCATTGGCCCCGGAACGGCACCACAACTTTTCTGTATAAAATATAATTGCTCCCTTAATGCAGCATCGTTCATGATCAATGCACCCTGGATCACATCGCTATGGCCGCCAAGATATTTGGTCGAAGAGTGCATTACAATATCGGCGCCCAGATCAAGTGGATTCTGCAAATAAGGAGAAGCAAACGTATTATCAACCGCCAGCAATATTTTTTTTGATTTTGTGATGGCCGCT